>JALSLT010000066.1 GCA_026988135.1 Desulfurobacterium sp. | reverse complement strand
AGTACCTCTTCCCCAATCAAAATTCTCCGGCGGAAAAAGAGGAAAAGTTAAAGTTAAGAAAAAATTTATCCCCGACATATCCCCTATTCTAAAAAAATACGGGAAAATTTATAAAAAAGGGACCATACTTCTTAATTCCAGAGCTATCAACCTATCAAAAAACCCGCTAATTACGTTTAAAGGAAAAAATTACATTCTTAATCTTAACGGCAATATTCCGGAAGATATTGTAAAAGAATTGGAATCTCTTGGTTATAAAGTATTATCAAATAAAAAAGATATCAAAAACGTAATGGAAGATTATCTACTTTCAGATTACGGATATTTTGAAGAAAACGGCATTTTAAAACTTGGAAATATGGACAAAATAAAATACCGTTATGATTATCTTACCTATGATACCGAAACAGGAAATATAAAAATATTCAATACTGAACCGGATACCCCAAAGGAATTGAAAAATATTCTATCCGCATACGGAATCACAGTAGAACAACCCAAAAGACAATTTGATTCGGGGCACAGGGGTATTTTAAAAATTCTTACGGGAAATCCGGAAAAGAAAGTTGCAAAACTTTTACTTTCCATCACCAATGAAAGACCAGTAAAAGTAGATAAAGAATTTCTCTTCAAAAAAATAAAAATTTTTATAACACCTGAAAACTTTAATCCGGAAGAGAAAACAAAAAAGAAAATGGAAGGATTCACTGTCATATCCGTATCAAATGAAAATATCGAAACTGCCATAAAAAAAGCCGTGGAATCCGTTCCTTACGTAATGCAAAAGATAAAACTTGTTATTGTAGAACCACCAGGAACAGAAGGAAAAAGATCAAAATTTGAAATAATCGGATACTCGATTGACACTCCAATAAAAAGATATTTTTTAATACCGGGAGTTGAAAAACCCGAGGAAATATCTTATCTACTTTCACGAGGTGTTAACCTAATAATCTACTAACAAAGCTATCTGCTATTATTAGTCTGCAAACATTCTAAACTCATTTATTATCTCTTTCTGCCTCTGAACAATATATCGATTTATAACATCCCTATCTCTTTCCTTCACCGATAGGAAAGAGATTCCTGCTTTTTCATATTTTTTATCAGGCAACAGTGGCTCAACATTTACAACTTTGGCAAAAATATTGCAAATTTCCTTCCCGTTTGGAAACTTAAGATTTAACATCAACTCCTCATTAAGAGCAAATGTTCCCTTATCGGCAACTACCCCTACACCCCCTTCGGAAATATCCGAAGCCCTGACAGAAAAAATTTCCTTTCCATCATTTATTTGAACCATAACGGGCTTTAAATCGGAAACTTTAATTCTGACAGTATCCCTTCTAAACCGAGGATCTATGGAAATAGACGGTAAAGTTGTCTCTATGTAATCATTACTATAGTAAAGAACACCGGCAGATAAGATTTTTTGCTCCTTAGTTTCAGGATGAGAAAAAGGAATATAGAAGGCTTGTGTTTGATCTACAGCAGGAATTATTTTAGGATTTCCTTTCCACCCAACCACTTTCTCTTCAATGGAAACCGGAGAAATTCTAACATGAACGGGCATCTCATTGTAAAAGCTGATAACTTCAACAGGCTTACTTTTATTTAACTTTTCACTTAACCACGTTTTAATATGCTGTTTCAAGCTATCCACAAAGCCTCCTTACTTGCTAATATAGATACATCAATCTTTTACTTTCCAATTCTCCGTTTATAATTACGCCTATTTTATCAAAAACAATT
>JALSLT010000065.1 GCA_026988135.1 Desulfurobacterium sp. | reverse complement strand
AAATTAGGGTGCTATTTTTTTCTTTGAGTTTATCAAAACTTTCACACCCTCTTCATGAAGTCGCTGAATTTCAAGACCTAAATCCCTTATCTGATCTCTAAGCATCTCGTTTTCATCAAGAAGATAGAGACACGCTATAACAAGCGCTTTATCATAAGTTATTTTTACATTTGAAGACCTTATACGCTCAAGCATTTTTTCAAGTCTCACGCCAAGATGCCTTACGTACTCGGGGTCTTTATCGGTCCTTATGGTAAATCTCCTACCGGAGATAATTATATCTATAGTGTTAGGCAAGTTAGCCACTTTCCACTTCCTCTTATACCCTCAGCTTTATATTGTGCTGTTCAAGTTTTTTGATAACTTTCTCTATTATACGTGAAACTTCCTCATCTGACAATGTTTTGTCAAATGATCTAAAAATAAGGGAGAAAGCAAGGCTCTTCTTGCCTTCCGGAATATTTTCACCTTCATATATATCAAAAAGTTTAATTTTTTCTAAAAGTTTTCCGGCTGTTTTTTCTATAAGCTCTTCTACATCTTTAGAAAAAACGTCCCTGTCAACCACAACGGCTATATCCCTTGTAACAGGCGGGAATTTAGGTAGTTTTTTAAATTTCGGAAGTTTGCCTTCTACCACTTCAAACAAAGCATCAAGGTCAAGCTCTGCAAGATATACGGACTGTTTAACCTCCAGTTTCTCTTCAATATTCGGATGAAGTTTTCCAAGAAAACCAACCTCCCTATCTGAAACAGTAATCTTTGCCGCCTGACCGGGATGTAAAAACGGTTTGTTCTCTTCCCTGGAAAACTGAACATCAACCCCTAAATAGGAAAGAAATTCTTCAACAATACCTTTCGTATCATAAAAGTCAACTTCCCTTTCCGACAAAATATCCGACGGAACTTTACCGGAAAGTAAAACAGAAATATGAAGTTTTTCTTCCGGAAGATTTTCTCCCAAGTTTTTAAAAGTTACTCCCGTTTCAAATATAGCAACATTTTTTTCGTTTCGCTTAACATTCTGGACACAAGTATTTATAAGGGATGGGAATAGAAAATCCCTCATACCGACCCACTCTTCGGAAAGCGGATTGGATATTTTCATAAGAGAATCAAAATCAAAACCGCATGTTTCAAAAAGTTTCCTACCCACAAAACTGTAATTTATAACTTCTGTTAATCCTCTACCGGAAAAAAACTTTTTAACTTCAAGAATGTTAAAGAAATCTTTCGGTCTTTTAATATTGGAATGCATAAGAGGATAAGTGCTTTTTACATTTTTCATACCGTAAATACGAACAATCTCTTCTATAACATCGATTTCTCTTGAAACATCGTATTTACGCCAGGAGGGAACCTTCACAACGATATAATCCTGCTCTTTCTTAATCGAAAAACCTAAAGATGAAAGCATCTCGGAAGACTTCCTGGGAGGAATATCAACACCTACAATCTTTTTAACCTTATCGGGATTAAAAACGATTACTTTGGGAGTATAAGGTTTAGGGTAACATTCAACTTTACCGGAAAGTATCTTCCCGCCGGCAAATTTCTGCAAAAGGTGAAGCGTTCTCTCCGCCGCAAAAATAGTAGCTTCTATATCGGCACCTCTTTCGAACCTGTAAGAAGCATCCGTCGAAATACCGAACCTTTTCGCGGTTTTTCTAATAGTAAGAGGATCAAAGTGAGCACTTTCAAGGATAACACTGACGGTATTGCCGGTTACTCCGGAATCTTCCCCGCCCATAATACCTGCAAGAGCCAACGGTTTTTCCGTATCAGCTATAAGAAGATCCGAACCGATAAGAGTCCTCTTAACTCCATCAAGCGTGACTATTTCTTCGCCCTCTTTAGCTCTTCTCACAACCACTGTTTTATCGTTTACCTTTTTACTGTCAAAAGCATGAAGAGGCTGACCAATTTCATAAAGAACGTAATTTGTAATATCCACAACATTATTTATAGGCCTTAATCCTAAAAGATACAGCCTTATTTGCATATAAAGAGGGGCAGGTCCGACCTTTACATCATTTATAACAAAACCGTCATATCTCGGGCAAGCGGTCTCATCATCAACCTTTAAAGACAATTCCTCTTCTGCCATAGTTTCTACCGTTTCAAACGACGTTTCCGGTAAAGTTATCTCTCTTCCTAAAACAGCTTTCAATTCCCGAGCCATACCGAGAATACTGAGAGCATCAGGACGGTTGGTTGTTATCTCATACTCTATTATCCAATCATCAAGACCGAGAGCTTTAACCGCATCGGCACCAAGCTCAAGGTTAGCATTATCGGGAAGAATCATTATTCCGGCGGAATGAGCGGTAAGCCCTAATTCCTCTTCCGAACAAAGCATACCGTTAGATTCGACACCTCTCAATTTACTTCTTTTTATTTTTATGCCTATAGGAAGTTTAGCTCCATGAAGTGCCACAGGGATAACAGCTCCCTCAAAAATATTATCGGCACCCGTTACTATTTGAATAACCCCATTTCCGACATCGACCTGACAAATTTTAAGTTTATCGGCATTGGGATGTTTTTCGATGGAAACAATTTTCCCTACCACAACTTTTTCTATATCTTTTCCCACATAAGAAACAGAATCAACCTCTATCCCTATATCGGTAAAAATATCAGCTATCTCCTCAGCTGAATAATCTTCGATATTTATGAACTCTTTCAACCAGTTATACGTTATCCTCATACTTCCAACCCTTTAAACTGTTTTATAAATCTTAAATCGTTTTCAAAAAATAGCCTTAAATCGTCAATACCGTACTTCAACATAGTCAACCTTTCAACACCCATTCCAAAAGCAAATCCTTGGTAAAGTTCAGGATCTATATTCACAGACTTAAATACAGCCGGATCTACCATTCCGCAACCTAAAACTTCCAGCCATCCGGTACCCTTACAGACCTTGCATCCATCTCCACCGCAAATTACGCAACCTATATCAACTTCAGCACTTGGCTCTGTAAACGGGAAAAAGCTGGGTCTGAATCTAACCTTTGTATCGGAACCGAAAAACTCCTTAAGAAAAAGCTCCAATACACCTTTCAGGTCTGCAAAGGTTACAGAAGTATCAACCAGCAAACCTTCAACTTGATGAAACATAGGAGTATGAGTTAGATCGGCATCTTTTCTGTAAACTTTCCCCGGGGCAATAACCTGAACAGGAGGCTCCATAGATTCCATAACCCTTATCTGAACAGGAGAAGTGTGTGTTCTTAAAACAACTTCTTCTTTGATATAAAATGTATCCTGCATCTCTCTTGCCGGATGCCCTTTCGGAATATTCAAAGCTTCAAAGTTATAAAAATCCGTTTCTATTTCCGGACCTCTGGCAACAGCAAAACCCATAGATGTAAAAAATTCAACGATTTCCGATAAAGTTTTCGTTATAGGGTGCAAAGTACCCGTAGGAATACTCCTTCCGGGAAGAGAAATATCTATATATTCCTGTTTTATTCTTTCCTCTTTTTCAGCAGTCTTAACTTTTAAAACCGTATTCTCTATGAGCTTTTCTATCTCTTTCTTAACTTCGTTACACGCCTTACCGAAATCTTTTCTCTTTTCTGGAGAAAGTTCAGGAATCTTTTTTAGAAGAGAGGTTAGTTCTCCCTTTCTGCCAAGATATTTAACTCTAAGATCCTCAATAGATTTAAGAGATGAAACTTTTGATAGCTCCTCAAGAGCTTTTTTCTTAATATCATCTAAGATTTTAAGCTCCATTTTCCCCTCTGAAAACATCATTCGTGATTATTAAACAAAAAAGGGGAGGCTTAACCTCCCCTCTTATCTTCCAGCTTTTTAAATAACAGCTTTCACTTTTTCGACAATCGCCTTAAATCCTTCCGGATCTCTTACGGCAATATCGGCAAGAACTTTTCTATCAAGCTCTATGCCAGCCTTTTTAAGCCCGTTAATAAATCTGCTGTAATTAAGGTCAAACTGCCTAACAGCGGCGTTGATTCTTGCTATCCAGAGTTTCCTAAACTCTCTTTTCCTCTCTCTTCTGTGCTTATAGGCATAAAAGAGAGATTTCATGACCTGAATCTTCATGGTTCTGTAAAGCTTGTGCTTTGCCCCAAAATAACCTTTGGTCATTTTTTTAAGTTTTTTCCTTCTGTACCTTCTTCTGCTGGTTTTTACTCTCATTTTCTGTCTCCTCCTTTAGCGAGCTACGGGCGCTTTTTTAAGCTTCATACCCGGTTGCATCACTTACTTATAAAGTACAAGCTCTTTGTAATTTGCAGCTTGAGCTCCTGTTAGGTAATCCGGCTTTCTAAGTCTTCTTTTTCTCTTTCTACTTTTCTTTGTAAGAATGTGTCCTTTGTTAGGATGCCAGTGCTTTACCTTTCCTGTAGCCGTAACCTTTACTCTTTTTGCTGCAGCTCTACGTGTCTTTATTTTTGGCATACCAATCGCCTCCTTCCGAAGTTAAACGGTAGTAATTATATACTCTGAAAGTGATATTTCAAGTGGCAGGGAAAAGTTTCCGGTTCCAAACTACTTTTGAGTCCCCCCGACAGTTATCTCCTTTATTCTTATAGTCGGAAGAGCATCCGAAACAGGAACTCCCTGTCCGTCCTTACCGCAAGTACCTATAGCAAATCCAAGATCATTTCCTACCGCATCTATCTTTTGAAGAGCGGAGGGGCCATTACCTATCAAAGAAGCCCCCATTATAGGTACGGTAACCTTCCCGTCCTCTATCATATAACCTTCCGATATTTCAAAAACAAAATCACCGTTAATCGTGTTAACTTGACCTCCTCCCATCTTTACAACCAAAATACCCTCTTTCGTATCTCTTATAATCTCATCAGGATCGTCATTTCCAGGTGATATGAAAGTATTTGTCATCCTTGGAATCGGTACATCCATATAGGACTGTCTTCTACCGTTTCCGGTCAAAGTTGCCCCACCTCTTTCCTGAGCCTGAATTCGGTCATACATAAAACTTTTCAGAACACCGTCTTCTATAAGAACGGTTTTCCCTGTCGGAACTCCCTCATCATCATAACCGGAAGAACCGTACTTTCCTTTAATTGTTCCATCATCTATAACCGTTACAAGCTCCGAAGCAACTTTCTCTCCAAGCTTTCCGGAATAAACAGACAACCCTTGATTCGTAAGGTCCGCCTCAAGGCCATGGCCGACAGCTTCGTGAATCATGGTACCACCTGCCTTTGAAGATATAACAACGGTAAATGTTCCCGCAGGAGCAGGTTGAGCAGATAACATTCTTAAAGACCTTTCCGCAGCTTTAAAAGAGATATCTTCGGGAGAAACTTTTTCAAAGAAAGAATAGTCACCAAGATGCCCTACAGGCTCATACCCAGTTTGCAAAATTTTACCGTCGGAAGCCACAACAAGAACATAAAAAACAATTCTCGGTCTAACATCTTCTACAATTTCACCGAGAGAATTAACAATCACTACTTCCTGCATAGAATCTCTTAAAACAGTTGTTACTTGCTTTATACGATCACCACACTCTCTTGCTCTATAATTTGCTCTTTTTAAAAGCATTATCTTCTCTTCGGCTGAAAAATTAAAATCACAGCTTCCTTCTATTATATGAGGATAACGTTTTTCAAGCTCTTTCCACTCTACTTTCTCTTCAGGTTCATTAACAGTTTCGTTAACTGCCGGAGCAAGGTTATTTATAACTCTAAGTACAGATTTCTGAGATATACCATTTGTGAAACCGTAAAAAGTTCTTCCGTTTTTAACCATCCTTACACCGACACCTACTTCTATACCACTTGAAATATTTTCTATTCTGTTTTCCTCAAGTTTAGCCGTAAATGTAAATTTCCTCTCAAAGAAAAGGTCGGCAAAATCGGCTCCTCTTCTTACAAGTTCTTTTACTCCAAACTCTCCGAGCTCTTTAAAATCAACAAGCATATTAAATCCCCCAATCTCTTAAATAGAGAAAGTCTTTGTCAACGGTTCTCTGCGCTATTTTACACACAATCGGTAATTTTCTCTTATACTGGCTTTGTCGAACCATATTTAAAATCCTATGAACCACGCTTTTATCAAATCCGAAACTTAAAATCTCCTCTTTTCTCATCTTTAAGTCAACGTAAGCAACGAGAATCCGGTCAAGCAGATCATATGGAAATCCAAGCTCTCCTTCATCAGTTTGTCCAGGCCAAAGATCCGCAGAAGGTTTCTTTTTTACTATCTTTTCGGGAACACCTAAAAACTTCGCAATCTCCCAAACCTGAGTTTTGTAAAGATCTCCAAGAGGATTTATATCATAGGCATTATCCCCCCAACGGGTTGAATAACCTATAAGAAGTTCGCTTTTATTACTTGTACCAACTACTAACGCATTGTTATCATAGGCAAAATCGTAAAGAATTGACATTCTTTCTCTTGCCATCTTGTTCCCTTTACGAAGCTTTGACGCATTAGGATATCTTCGGTAATAAACATCTATCTGAGGAGAAATATCCATCTCAAAGAAGTTCGCCCCAAGAACCTTTCCAATAAGTCGAGAATCCTCTACCGACTGAGTAGAGCTCTCCTTGTAAGGCATTGAAATCAAAACAACATTATCTTTGCCAAGAGCCCTTACGCATAGAAATGCCGAAAGGGCAGAATCCACACCTCCGCTAATACCGATAACGGCTTTTTTAAATCCCGCTTTCTCTATCTCACTTTTTATAAAAAAAGTCAGAACGTTAACAACAAAGTCCTTATCGCTTATACTCAAAAGCTCTTTTAGTTCACTGCCTTCCATTATCAGTTTCCTTCAAGGAATTTTTTAAGCCCTTTCTCAAGAATGTAAGGTTTTTCATCTCTTAAAAGAGGAAGATTCATACGAGCCGAGCGAATAACCGATTCTTCAATATCCACCGTAATAATCTCCTCATCAAACACCGAACCCTCCGCAACAACATTACCATACGGATCACATATAAAAGAATTTCCCGAAAACACAAGTCCATCTTCCACACCAACCCTGTTGGAATAGATAAAATAGGAACCGGTAAGGCGAGAATAAAACTCTCCCATATTTTTCCAAACTCTCGTATTGCCAAACATACCGGAATTCTTATATCCTCTTCCCGGACTTGCCGATTGAGCAAAGATAAGCTTCACTCCTTTCAAAAAAGGAATATAAACAGATGAAAAGTGCCAGCAATCCTCACAGATAAGAATGGTTGAAGAAAAACCGTTCGAGACGAACCGATCAAATTTACCACCGCTCCCGACAAACCTTCCTTCATCAAACATACCGTAAGTCGGCAGATACACCTTTCTATGTATATGCTTAACAACACCACCCTCTATATAAAAGGCGGAATTATAAAGGACATGGGAATCGGACTCCTCTATACATCCGACAATTATACCTATGTAATGACTCAACTTTTTCAAGGGTGCAAGCCGCTCATCGTCCGGAGTTACCGCAATTTCCGGAGTGATATCCTGAAGATAATATCCGGTTAAAGAAAGCTCTGGAAAAACAGAAACCCCAACCCCTTGCTCCACACACATTTCGACAAATTCGCATATCTTCTCAATGTTCTTTTCCATATCACCAAGAACAGTATCTATCTGAACGGAAGCAACTTTCATCAAAAACCACCTTTCAATATATTGGAGTCAACCAGTGAGAATATTTATCTACATCACCTTTAACTATCCCGAAGTAAAGCTCTTGAAGTTTTAGAGTAAGTTCTCCTATCTTCCCGTCTCCGATAACTCTACCATCTATCTCAGCAATTGGAGCTACCTGAGCCCCCGTTCCCGTAAAGAATGCTTCGTCAGCAACATAAAGCTCACTTCTTAAAATCGGCCTTTCGACAACTTCCATCCCAAATTCATCTTTTAAAAGTTCTATAACCGCATTTCTCGTTATACCTTCAAGAATATTACTGTAAGAAGGAGTAGTTATCGCAACTCCGTTTCTTATAATAAAAAGGTTCTCGGCACTCCCTTCGGCAACGGTTCCATCCGTATTCAACATTATCGCTTCATCGGCTCCGGCCATAATAGCTTCGGTTTTAGCAAAAGCACTATTCACATAAGCCCCCGCAACTTTACACCTTGCAGGAATCATCGAATCATTTATTCTTCTAAATGAAGACGTAACAACTTTAAGCCCCTTCTTCGTATCAAGGTAATCACCGAGAGGCACCGTATATATCGCAAACTCCGTATCGTAATCCACCAGTTTCGGTGATATCTGAAGATTTCGAAAATAGACTATCGGCCTTATGTAAACGTTTTCCCTATGCTCACATTTTCTCAAAAGCTCAACAGTTATCTCCGAAAGACTATCTGCCGTTTCAACAATTTTCATATTCAAAATTTTGCAATTGGCAAGCATCCTTTCATAATGCTCCTTGAAGAAAAGACCGAAAAGCTGATTTTTATCTTCGCTCCAGTAAGCTCTTATCCCTTCAAAAATAGCGGTACCATAATGGAAAGAGTTGGTCTGAATATTTATATTCGCTTCTTCTATAGGGACAAAACATCCCTCAAAATAGGCATATCTTTTACCCATCACTACCCTCCGAAATTTTAATTCTGATTAGAGATTATACCGTTTTAGATGAAGCTCTTCTATACAGAACAATTCCCATACCGATAGTAACCATAAAAACACTCAAAACCTGATTATTACTTAGAAATCCCAAATATTCTTTCGGAGTTGCCCTCCAAAATTCAATAAGAAAACGGAAAATACCGTAAAAAACGAAGTAAAAACCGAAAATTTCTCCGGAAGCTTTTCTTCTTTTATACAGTAGATAGAGAACAAACGCTATCAAAAAGTTCGCAACCGATGAAACAGGTTCGGTGGGATAAAGCGGAACATTTAAAGGAGCCGCAGAATGGGGATCTTTAAACACAATTGCAAGCTGCGAATGACACTCTTTACCGTAACAACATCCGGCCATTGTACAACCTATTCTACCGAAAGCAAGACCAACCTCCCCGGCAATAACCGCAATATCAGCAATTTTCCATACGGGAATATTTTTTTTCTTCGAAAGATAAAGGGCGGTTACAAATCCAAACAGAAATCCGCCGTACCAGACAAGCCCTCCCTCCCAGAAATAAAAAATTCTCCAAGGAGAACTCAGATATTGAGGATTGTATAAAAAAAAGAAAACCCTTGCCCCGATAAATCCGGAAACTACCGTCCAAATCATTAAATCCGAAACATCATTTTTATCCATATTTTCTTTTTCGGCAAGTTTCATCAAAATCAGATAAGCAAAGACTATCCCAAGGGCAACCATCACTCCGAAGGTGTAGATGGTAAAAGGACCTATTTTAAAAAGTATCGGATGCATCAACTCCTCCTGTTTAAAAGTCCTGAAACTATTTTATCTTTTGTAATGTAAAGAGTAGCAAAATAAGCTGAGACAGCAGCCGCTACAGTTAAAAAAACAACTGAAATTTTAAAAACGGTTAAAGTGCATTGAAAGTAAAACTTTGTCCCGATAAAAGCAACAGGTATCACAGGAATTGCCAAAAACAGATAACGAACGGAATCTCTTATCCATCCGGAACTAAAAGAAACTCTTTTCTCAAGCTCTCTCGTTAAAAAAATTACATTAAACAAAGACGTAATAGCAGTACCAAGCGCCAAACCGGCCGCTCCCAAACCCAAAACAAAACATAGGAACAAATTGGCTATAATATTAAAAACCAAGGTAATAGCTCCGACTTTTACGGGAAATCTATAATCATCAAGAGAGTAAAAAGCGTTAACAAGTATCTTCTCAAAAGAGTAAAACAGCAATCCCGCACCGTAACCGCAAAGAACGTAATAGGTAGCCCGAAGGTCTCCGAAAGTAAATTCCCCGTGACGGAAAACAATATCTATCAAAGGTTTGCCGAAAAATATAAGCCCATAGGTTGATGGAACTATTACGAAAGAGCACAAAGTTAACCCCAAAATTAACTTTTTCCTGAAACCTTCCTTACTATCAAAACTTTTTGCAAGCTTAGGAAGAAGAACTTGCGAAATACCTATAGCAAATATTCCAAGGGGAAGCTGAACAAACCTATTTGCATAATATAAGTAAGAGATAGCACCGACATAAAGAAAAGAAGCTATAACCGTATCGGCAAGCATTGAAAGCTGACGTACCCCAAAACCGAACAGTCCGGGAACAATATTTTTCAAAGCTTTTTTAACATCTTCATCAAGTTCGAGTATAGGCTTAGGAATAAAAGCAACTTTTTTTAAAAAAAGAACCTGCAAAAGAAGCTGAAACACACCTCCGAAAATAACACCAATAGCGAGAGCATGAACGGATAATGAATCTTTAAAAAACACCGCACATAAAATAAGAGAAATATTGAAAAGAACCGTTGAAACCGCCGGAGCGAAAAAATGCTCATATCCGTTTAAAATACCTCCGAAAAAAGCAACAAGACTAACAAGCAAAATATAAGGGAACATCTCTCTGGTAAGAGCAATAGCAAGAGTTCCGGCATCACCTTCAAAGCCGGGAGCTATCACTTTTATAATAAGTGGAGTAAAAACCTCCCCGAAAAGAACCGTAACAGATAAAGCTATTAAAAGAACGGCAAAAAACTTTCCGGCAAACCTTTTGGCTTCTTTTTCACTCTTTTTTAACTTCTTCGCAAAAGCCGGAGTAAAAACCGAGCTGAAAGCCCCCTCCGCAAATATTCTTCTTAACATATTGGGAACCCTGAAAGCAACGAAAAAAACATCCGTTAAACTTCCCGCCCCAAATGTAGAAGCAATTACAACATCCCTAAGCAGGCCAAAAATTCTGCTTGAAAAGATAGAGAGTGATACAATAATGAACGATTTTCCTATACTTTTATTTTCTGGCATAATAACGCTAATTATACTTAATGAGGTGCAAGATGAAAAAGGTTTGCATAATAGGAGCTGGGATTGTGGGAAGTTCCCTTGCCAAAAAGCTCACCCACTCCGGATATGAAGTAGCGGTTATAGACTACAACGATACCAAGATAGAAGATCTTACCTCAACACTTGATATTATGGGAATAGACTGTGATGCAACGGAAGTAAAATGTCTTGATAAAGTTAAAGACTTTGAACTCTTTATAGTAGTAACCGACAGCGACGAAAGAAATATCGCTATTGCCGCAATACTTAAAGCATTTTTTAAAAAAGAGAAAATAATTGTCAGAGTAAGCAAAAACGCCTTTGCAGCACCACCGATGAAAGAGCTTTTAGGAATAGAAGCCGTCAACATACTAACGGAAGTAATAACAAAAATCATAGATACCATACGGTTCCCTTTCGCAATGTCCGTTGTCAGATTTGAAAAAGGAAAGCTAATTCTTCTAAACTACAAAGTATCTTCCGAAGATATATTTGCCGGAAAAGAAATAAAGGAACTCCAAGCGTTAAAACAGCTTGTCCCGTTTACAATCGCTGCACTTGAAAGAGACGGAAAAGTTGTTATTCCGAAGGGTGGAACTATTGTTTATCCGGAAGATATAATATTTTTCGTTATCAAGGAAGAAGACGTAAAACTGTTTCAAGAACATCTTCTGAGAAATGCCGAACCGATTAAACTCCTTTTCATCCTCGGACACTCGAAATTCACAAACGAACTTTTAAAAAGAATTATCGGACTTGAAGGACTTAAAATAAAACTTGTCGAGAAAGACCTCCAAAAATGTGAAGAGATAGCCGGGGAATTTCCTGAAATAGATGTTCTCCACGGAGAAGTAACAGACGTAGAGCTTCTTAAATCCGAGGGAATAAATAATGCCGGCCTCGTTGTAGCCATAACGGAAGACGAGGAAGATAACGTTTTATCCTGTATTCTTGCCAAGAAACTTGGAGCAAAAAGGGCAGCAGCTCTCATATCCCATACCGAATATGAAAACATCATAGAATCAATAGGAATAGATACCCCTATAGTACCGAGAAAACTTCTGGCAAGTAGAGTTTACACAACTTTAAGTAGTAAAAGTCTTCTCGATGTATTTGAGTTAAGGGATAACATTGAGATTATAGAGATAAAGGTTGACAAAGAATGGAACGAGAAAAGAATTGCCGATATTAAATATAAGGATTGTCCTTTGATTCTGGCACTTAAAAGACAAACCGAAATTCAGGTAGTAGATGGCAACACCCAAGTAAGAGAGGGAGATATTCTTATATGCATAAGGGAGAAGTAAAAGATGAAAATTAAAAATATCGACCTTTTAGTTGTTTTTAAAGTAGTTGTCTCCATTCTGTTTTTCATGGCCGTTTCCCTTCTTATCCCCGCCACATACTCGATTTTTGTAGGCGACGGACAATTTATGGACTTTATTTATCCGTTCTTAATCGTTTCATCTCTATATCTAATAGCATACCAGATAGAGATAGAGGACGACCTAACACTTAAAGAAGCTATCCTATCCATCTGTCTCATCTGGCTTATCTTCCCCGCTATTTCAGCATTTGCCTACTGGATAAACGGAGCCATTCCTAACTTTATAGAAGCTTATTTTGAATCCGTATCGGGATTTACAACAACAGGTGCATCAATACTCACAAATGTTGAAGGTCTTCCCAAAAGCTTACTTTTATGGCGTTCAACAACAAACTGGGTCGGCGGACTCGGATTTGTTGTTTTTGCTATTGCTCTACTCCCGGCTCTTGGAACAGGTGGAATGCAGATGATGAAATTTGAAGCATCCAAAGCTGTTGAAGAAAAACTAAAACCTAAAGTAAAAGAAGTAGCAAGAATCATATTTATCATATACAACGGATTGATATTTACAGAAATACTTCTACTCGTTATCGGCGGTATGCCCCTTTTCGATGCCGTAAATCACGCTTTCTGCACAATAGCAACAGGCGGTTTTTCCGTTAAAAACAGCAGCATCGGTTCATACCACAGCGTTTTCATAGAAATGGTTATCGCTCTTTTTATGATATTCGGCTCTGTAAACTTTCTTAACTGGTACCAGTTGTACAAAAGTAAAAATTGGAAAGTGTTTTTTAAATCGGAAGAGAACAAACTATACTTTATTATTCTCGGAGTTACCATATTTCTATGCGCATTTATGCTTACAGTCGATGGGGTTTACAACCCGTTACAGGCATTAAGATACAGTATCTTTCAGGTAATAAACTCGGCTTCAACCACAGGGTTTTCATCAACCAATTACACCTATTGGCCTTCATTTGTACTTGCAATACTCATAATACTTGAATTTTTAGGTGGTGTATCAGGTTCTACCGCCGGCGGGTTAAAGCAGTTCCGCCTTGTGGCTCTTGGAAAATCCATTTACGGCGAAATGAAGAAAACTGCCCATCCGAAACTCATTTACAGGATAAAGATGGAAGGAAAAACTCTTGATTTCTCGGCTCTAAATGCAATCTGGGCTTTCGGAGCCGCATACACGTTTATTATTGTTATAATAGGTATTGTACTTTGTTTAACAGGAACAGACCTTATTACGGCTTTCTCATCATCCATAGCCTGTGCCAGTTGTTCAGGCCCTGGACTTTTAAAAACAGGACCGGCTGGAAACTTTCACTTTTTTGCAGACTGGCAGAAATTCCTGTTATCAATAGAAATGCTCCTTGGAAGGCTTGAAATATTTGCTCTTTTTGCAATATTTATGCCCTCCTTTTGGAAAGATTGAAAATGATTTGCAATTGACATCAGCATACTTATCTCCTACTTTTTAACTAAATTGTTCAAGGAGGTAAAAATGTGGGAAAAACTTTTAATAGTAGTAGCAATAACACTTATATTAAACATGCCTTCCGGATGGTTTAGAGAAAAAACGGAGAAATTTTCAAAAAAGTGGTTTCTCTATATCCATCTTCCGATACCATTCATAGTCCTTTCAAGAATACTAATGGGACTTAGTATCAAATTCGCACCTGCACTAATTGCTACCGCCGTAGCCGGACAGCTTGCCGGCGGGAGAATAAGAAGAAAAATGGAAGGAGAAACCGTATGAGTCAAAATTTTCACGCAACGACAATATGTGCAGTTCTTAAAGACGGGAAAGTCGCAATGGCGGGAGACGGTCAAGTTACCCTTGGAAACACAATCTTTAAAAACGGAGCAAGAAAGGTAAGAAAAATATATAACGAAAGTGTTCTTGTTGGATTTGCAGGTTCCGTTGCAGATGCCTTTTCTCTTCTTGAAAGGTTTGAATCAAAACTTCAGTCGTTCGGTGGAAATCTCTTAAAATCTGCGGTAGAGCTTGCCAAAGATTGGAGGACAGATAGGGTTCTAAGAAGACTTGAAGCGATGCTTCTGGTTGCAGATAAAACAAAAATTCTTCTCATTTCAGGAAATGGGGATGTTATAGAACCTGATGTTCCGGTTATGGCAATAGGTTCGGGGGGAGCATTTGCACAAGCTGCAGCAACAGCTCTTTACAAAAACACAGATCTTTCCGCAAAAGAAATCGTTGAGGAATCACTAAAAATAGCAGGAAATATCTGCATATACACAAATACAAACATCGTTGCAGAAGAACTTCTTTAACGGAGTTAAAAGATGATAGACCTTCACACCCATACCATTTTCAGTGATGGAGAGCTCATACCGAGCGAACTTGTCAGAAGAGCCGAATCTATCGGCTATAAAGCTATAGGAATAACCGACCATGCAGACTTCTCAAACTTCCAATTCATTATTGAAAACCTTTTAAAAACCGCAGACATACTTACCAAAAATACAAACACCATAGTTATCCCCGGAGTCGAAATAACCCACGTTCCACCGAATAAAATACCCTACCTCATAGAAAAATGCAGGGAGGAAGGGGCAAGAATAGTCGTTGTTCATGGAGAAACAGTTGTTGAACCTGTAGCCAAAGGAACCAACCTTGCAGCAATAGAAGGTAGAGCCGACATTCTTGCACACCCGGGTCTAATAAAGCCTGAAACCCTCAAAAAAGCGGCAAAATCAAAAGTTTTTATTGAGATTACCGCAAGAAAAGGGCATAATATAACGAACGGACATGTTGTTAAAGAAGGCAGAAAAGCAGGTGTTAAGTTTGTTATAAACACAGATGCACACTCACCGGGGGACCTTATGTCTGCCGAATTTGCAAAAACTGTAGGAATAGGAGCAGGATTAACGGAAAATGAAATTGCACAGGCATTTAAAAATTCCCTTGAAATAGTGAGGAGGAGTTCGGGTGAAAAAACCACCTTATAAATCGTATATAAAAAAAGAGAAAAAGGAAGAGAATCCACCTGTGAACATTCCTGAAGCGATAGACACACCGGAAGCTGAGATGATGGTTAGCGACTTCTACAAAATTATCAATTTTTTTGAAAAACATGCCGCAAAGTTTATCGCTATTATAGTCGCTATAGCAATTATCGGCGGGGGATTTTTCGGTTACAAATGGTATAGAGGGAACCTTGAAACAAAAGCAGCTGCCATTTTTGACAGAGGATTATTTGCCCTTAAAAGCGGAAAAAATAAAGAGGCGGAAAAATACTTTAAAAAAGTAGCCGACAGTTTTCCCGATACCCCTTCTGGTAAAGCCGGGATATTCATTTACGGTAAATTGACAAAAAACATTTCCTATCTTGAAAAAGCTATAAAAACAGAAAGCCTTACAATAAGCTCTGCAGGAAAACTTGACACGGGAGTTATTCTCTTTGAAAAAGGAAAAACAGATGAAGCGATAACAAAATTTATCTCCATTTCCCGAAACAAAGACTGGACCCATCCGGCAAGTCTTTACTATGCGGCTATAGCATATATAACCGAAGGGGACAGAAATAGAGCAAAAGAGATATATGAAATTCTGAAAGGAGACTACCAAAACAGCTTTTACACCGCTATTATCGGAGAGTTGTTTAAATGATTGTTTATGAAGTAAAAACAAATTTTACCGAACATCTTCTCACGATATTAAGAGATAAAGCAACAGATACAGAAGACTTTAGAAAAGCATCTTTAAAACTATCGGAAGTTTTAATAACAGAAGGGATATCAAAACTTCCTATTAAGAAAGTAACGATAGATACACCCGTTGAAAACAACATAACTTCAATAACAATACAGAAAGAAATTATTTTTCTCCCCATTTTAAGAGCCGGACTATTACTGCTTCCTGCTGCAATTAACGCATATTCCAAAGGAAGAATCGGATTCATAGGGATAAAACGAAACGAAGAAACACTCAAACCATACCTTTACTATTTTAAATCTCCTATCGTCCGCAACGGGTTTTATTTTATCCTTGATCCGATGCTTGCAACCGGCGGAACAGCGTATCTAACCATCGAAAAATTGATTGAAGCAGGAATAAAATCGGAAAATATCTTTTTTATATCTCTCATCTGTTCTCAGGAAGGAGTAAAAATGCTTTCCCAATTTAAAAATATAAAAATAGTTACCGCTTCCATCGACAGAGAGCTAAACAATAAAGGATATATTCTACCGGGACTTGGAGACGCAGGAGATAGATTCTGTTCTACGGAAAATGTGGAGGTCATTGAAAGTTATGGAAATTAAAACTGTTAGAGGTGTGGAAGATATTATCCCTCCTAAAAGTGAAAAATTTGAAAAAATAGTTGAAACGTTTAAAAATACCGTTCATCTTTGTGGTTTTAAAAAAGTCATCCTTCCAACGTTTGAAAATATTGCCCTTTTTACAAGAAGTGTCGGAGAAACGACAGATATTGTCCAGAAAGAGATGTATCTGTTTGAAGACAGGGGTGGAAGAAAAATAGCTTTAAGACCTGAAGGAACAGCCTCCGCAGTAAGAGCCTACATTCAACACGGCATCTATGCGAAAGAACCGTTCACAAAGTGGTTTTATATAGGCCCTATGTTCAGATATGAAAGACCTCAAGCCGGAAGAAATAGACAGTTTTATCAGGCAGGGTGCGAAATTTTCGGAATTTCATCTCCGGGAAGCGATGCTGAACTTATAAAAATGGCAGCCAAAATACTTGAAAACTTAGAGATAGACTTTACCCTTGAAATAAACAGTATAGGATGCAACTCTTGCCGTCCAAATTATAAAACGGCACTTATAAATCACCTCTCTTCCGAAAAAGAAAATCTCTGCCAAGACTGCAAAAACAGACTTGACGGAAACCCTTTAAGAGTTCTTGACTGTAAAAACAAAAACTGCAAAAAAGTTGTGAAAAACGTACCTATTATTACGGACTATCTATGTGACAAATGTAAAAACCACTTTGAAAAAGTGATAGAGCTTTTAAAAACTTTAGAAGTAAAATTTTCCTTAAACCCGTTCATGGTCAGAGGCCTTGATTACTATACCAAAACAGTTTTCGAATTTAAATCCAAAAACCTTGGTGCTCAAAGTACCATTTTGGCAGGAGGAAGATACGACAACCTTATAAAAGAACTTGGAGGCCAGGAAACACCTGCTCTTGGATTTGCAATGGGAATTGAACGAATAATGCTTCTAATAGAAAAATCTGAAAAAAATAGAAACGGAGTATTTATATCAACTTTCGGAGAAAAAGGATATCTTGAAGGATTAAAAACTGCCGAAATTCTTAGAAACAGAAACATCTATACGGAAATAGACCACAGACAAGGAAGTTTCAAATCCCAATTTAAAACCGCAAACAGGTTAAACATGAAGCATGTTGTTATCATCGGCGACGAAGAGGTGGAAAACAGATTCTACTCATTTAAGTGCCTCGAAACCGGAAAGCAGGAAAGAATTGAATCTCTTGCAGAGCTCATAGCAAGAATATAACGGAGAAGGAATGAAAAAAATCCTGATTTTAGGTTCAACAGGATCAATTGGTGAAAACACGTTAAATGTAATAAAAAAATTTCCAGATAAATTCAAAGTTACAGGACTTGTAGCTGGAAAAAACAGTGAAAAACTGCAAAGGCAAATAGAAGAATTCAAGCCGAAAGCTATTGCAACTCTTGATACTTCCTTTGACTCCCATGTAAAAACTTATCATAGAGAGGAAGGAATAATCCGGCTAATAAAAGAGATAGAATTTGACATCGTAGTCGCTGCGATTTCCGGAGCTGCCGGTATAATACCTACATATGAAGCTGCAAAGAGAGCTGAAAGGCTTGCCCTTGCAAACAAAGAATCCCTTGTCTGCGCCGGAATGTTCATAAAAAAAGTAGCAAAAAAGATAATACCGGTTGATAGCGAACACTCTGCAATATTTCAGGCTCTTTCATCAGGTAGAGAAGAGGATGTAAAAGAGATAATTCTGACGGCTTCAGGAGGCCCATTTCACGGAAAAGAGAAAGAACAACTTAAAACAGTAACACCGGAAACAGCACTGAAACACCCGAACTGGAATATGGGAAACAAAGTTACAATAGACTCGGCAACTTTAATGAATAAAGGACTTGAAGTTATAGAAGCCATGTGGCTTTTTAATATACCTGTTGAAAAAATAAAAGTTGTAGTTCATCCTCAAAGCATTATCCATTCTATTGTGAAATTTCAAGACAACTCCTTCATCGCTCAAATGGGAAAACCCGATATGAGAATCCCTATTGCTTACGCGCTATCTTATCCCGAAAGGCTAAAATTACAAGAAGGACTATCCATGGACTATACGAATTTAAACTTAACACTTAAAGAACCAGATACAGAAACATTTAAATGTTTGAACCTTGCCTATGAAAGTGTAAAAAGAGGCTATCCCTATCCGATAATACTTAACGCCGCAGATGAAGTCGCTGTCGAATCATTTCTTAAAGGAGAGATACCTTTTCTTTCAATTCCCGAAATTATAGAAAAAACGATGGATATACTTAACATAGAATCTCCTACAACTGTTGAAGATGTCACAAGGATAGATAAAATAGCGAGAGAAACAGCGGAAAAATTGATAAAAAACTTTATAAGATAAAAATGGGGAAAGGAGGAAATCCCTCCCCGGACAATTATTTTTTCTGATGAGCCATCGCCATAAACTCTTCAACTTTTCCAACATCTTTTGTCATTAAACTAACAATAATGAACACAAAAAACGCTACAGGCACACTGTAAAGAGCAGGATTAACAAGAACGGGAATACCGATAAAGGCTTTCAATTTAAAAAATCTCGCGAAAGTAAATATCAATGACACGAGCAATCCTGCTGCCATACCTATAACAACTCCTTGCTTCGTCAATCTCTTCCACCACACGGTAAGAACAATAGCCGGTGCAAAAGTACTTGCAGCTATACCAAAACTCATACCGACAAGCATACCGACATTCTGGCTTTTAAGCCAGATGGCAAGAAGAATAGAAACCACCGCAAGAACAATAACAGCCTTCTTTGCAAAACTCACTCTCTCCTCATCAGAACTTTCAGGTCTAAAAATGGAAGCGTAAAGGTCATGGGCAATACTTGTCGTAGCCGTAATAAGAAGACCAGTACATGTACTCAACATCGCTGCAAGAGCACCTGCTGCAATTAAACCGAGAAAAAGCTCTCCACCTATACGCTGACCAAGCATCGGAACAGCCATATTTGTCGCAAGACCTCTTTTCCCGGAAACGACAAGTTCAACAAGCTCGGGATAGAGAATATACATAATGGCAAGACCTACAAAAAGAACCGCAGTATAAAAAATTGCAAGTCCCCATATAGTAAACTCAATACTTTTTTGAGCAGCCTTAGCACTTTTTACAGTGTAAAATCTTATCAAAATATGAGGAAGGCCAAGAACACCGACAAAAAGACCGAGAACAAGACTCATATGATTTGCAAAATCCCTTAATCCAACACCGGGAGTCAAAGCACCAGGAGCAGTCGGCATAGCACTTCTAACCGCTTCCACCGCCGCCTTAGCATCAGGAGCATTTTCAACAATATCAGAGGCTTCTTTAGCGGCAATAACCGTAGGCACAACCTTCTTCCCCGTTGTTATGATATTAAAGATATTACCCTTGTAAAATAGAGCGGCAGAGGAAAAAAGAAGAAGAAGCATAGCACCCAGAAGAACAATTCCCTGAATTGCCTGATTAAATGTCGTTCCTTTCATCCCTCCGATAATAACAAGAAAAGTTATAAGTGCTCCTGAAACTACAACAGTTACAGCGTAATTCCATCCAAGTAAAAGTTTAAAGAGATGACCTGCTCCGACAATCTGAGGAACAAGGTAAAGAGAAGTAAGAACCAGCGTCGTTATCATTGCAATAGTTCTAATGTCTTTACTTTTACCAAATCGCTCGCTTATCACATCACCAACCGTAAACTTACCGGTATTTTTTAAAGGTCCGGCTATCAGAAAAAGAACCGCCATCCATGTAGCAAAAAAACCAAGGGCAAGCCACCAGCCGTCAATCCCCACAATTGCTATCGCACCTGCTACACCAAGGAAACTGGCTGCACTACAGTAATCTCCAAACATCGCAAGACCGTTTATCTTCCACGGAATTTCCCCGCCTGCCACAAAGAACGAAGAAGCGGTTCTTGATTGCTTTCTAAAATAGAAACTTATATAAATAGATAAAACCACACTAACTGCAACTATCACAAAAGCTATCGGATAAGTTAAACTCATGTTTCACTACCTCCAACTCTGTTTATATAGATTCTTGTAAGTAAAATCCCTGAAACAATAAGGAAAAAACCGCACCAAACAGCAAAAGGAAGACCTAAAATCCCATACGCGGCAATATTTTTAAAAGGTTTTGAAGCTATCGTAGCTGCGAAGAAATAGATAACGGAAAGGATTAAAAAAAGTGTCCCGCTGAATCTAAAGTTCTCCTTTATAACCTCCGAATCATAAACCGGCTTTTCCTCTTTAACCACCTTTTCGGGCTTCTTTTCTATCTCCTTTGCAAGCTCAACAATATCGGAAATATTCATCCACCCCTTTTTTATAACCATCACAGGACACTTGGCATTTCCCATAACAGTTTGAGAAACACTCCCAAGGTAAAACTTCTCAAGACCCGATTTTCTGGAATCACCGAGAATGATAAGGTCAACATCCTCCTCTTCTGCCGTTTGAAGGATAATACCGGCCACAGGCTCACCAAACTTTCTAATAACTTTGACGTCTATTCCCGCCTTTTTTCCATACTCCTTAGATAGCTCAAGAGAACGGGATGTAACAAGCTCATCAATATGAGCTTCCATCATCTTCTCCGCAGGTAAAAGGGGAACATCTTCTTCAATCTGCAAAACAGCAACTTCCGCACCATACGTTCTGGCAATCTCCACCGCCTTTTTAAAAGCACCTAAGGAGGCAGGATAGCCGTCAACAGCAACAAGAATCTTCCTAAAACCCATCTCTCCTCCTAACGTTAGTATATAAAAGTAAAAAACGCATGAATAAAAATTTTATTATGCCTGTAATTGTAAAAAAAATGTAAATTTTTTTCAAGATGAATAGAGAGACTTTGAAAAACTTGTAATTTTATCTTTGGTGCTATTGGGATTATTTGGCTGTAAAACAACGTCAAAATTTCGCTCTTATCGTTTTAAAAACGTAACACGAAGAATTTCGCCGATTCTTATCTGCTTTCCAAACAGTCCTGGAGATAAGACAGATATAGTAACCATACGAGAAAAGCCGCGATAAATTATAGGGAGAATAAATCCGGGGAAACGGTTAAAACTCTAACAGAAAACTCGAAAATTCACCTCTTAAATTTACTTCTTATTACTTGATTTACAAATTCAACATACTCTTTTTTAATTTCCACGTCATTTATCTCTTTCAGTATCTTTTTTATCTCTGCAATAATAGGCCAAGGAGCAACGTTATGAGCATCTCTTAAAAACCAAAAAAGCTCATATGCTCTCACCACAGGATCTTCTATTTTTCTTGCCGATTTTAAAAAAATAGTTGTAAGTCTATCAATATCGGCACCCTCAAGGGAAGCAAACCCTCTTATAGATTCTACTTTTACTTTGTTATCATCTATCTCATCTATGGTTTCTAAAAAAACTTTCTCAAGCTTTTCAATCTCATATATATTTCTCTCTATCGTAGAAGCTTTAATAAGAAGAATCAACATAATTGCCTGCAACCTTTCTTCATGGTCTTCTATAAGGAGAATCTTATCAGGTGTCAAATCAAGAATATCATCAATACTCATCTCTCCCTCCGAATTAGCTATGAGAAATAGAATTCCCGGCTATTTTTTAAATGATAAACCAGGAGTGTTGGCAAAACTGCACAAACTCCATTCTATCATAACTCTAACTTTTCCACGTTACTCTAATAGCTCTATTATAAGCCATATAGAAGTATCTACCTCCACACAAATATCATACAGTATCTTATAATTAAATAGGGGAAAGAAATCAAAAAGAAGTCGTTATACCCGACGGGAGAGAAAATAACTACCCGCTGAAAATACGGCAAAACCGAGAACCAGAAGGCCTAAAAAATCTTTCCATATATATTTCAAAGAAAGTCCCTTTATTAAAATCCCGAAAGCCCCATCTATGTAGTATTTCAAAGGGGAAAGATAGGAGAGATACTGTAAAAGTTTCGGCATCGCCTCTATCGGTGTCCAGGAACCAGAAAGGTATAGAATCGGAACAAGTACAAGAATAGAAAGCTGAGAAACTTGAAGCATATTTTTCGAAATGGCGGCAATAAACATAGAAAGCCCTGATGCAGCAAAAACAAATATTAATGTAAAAAAGGAAAATTCAAGGAGATTCCCCTTGACATGAATACCTAAAACTCCTTTTAAGATAAATAAAATTGAAAAAACGGTACACAGAAGTATCACAATAGACATGGAAACAACCTTTGCAAGCATAAAGGTATAGTTGCGAACAGGAGAAACAACAAGCATCTCAATATTCCCCCTCTCCTTCTCCCGTATTATAGCAGAGGAAGGAAGAATAAGAAGAAAAAGAGTTACTATTGTCAAAAGTTCTGAAATTCCCATAAAATCTTTACTTGAAGCATTTTGATTAAAATAGAGCCTCCTCTCGGGCTCTATCAACCCTATCCCCTTTATCGGAAAATGCTCCATTATAAAGTTATAGGTTATCTGTGCGGCGTAGGCTGAAAATAGATAACTGGAAACTATCTCCGCCCCGTTAATTATCATTCCTAATTCACCCTCTCCATGCTTAAAGTCTCTCTCAAAACCGTCGGGAATACGAAGAACCGCTATTGCTTTATCATCAATGAGTAGCTTCTCTATCTGTTTATCATCAAGTATATACCCCTGAAAATTGAAATAGGGCTTTTGAAACTTATAGGCATACTCTCTTGAAACGGAGGTCATATCCATATCCTGAACATAAAACTTCGCGTTTTTAAGAGTCAAAGATATACCTGTAGCAGCAAAATATATATCAAGGGTAAACGCATAAATCGCAAAAATAAGCAAACCCTTACTTCTTACAAATTGAATAAGCTCTTTCCACACAAGAATTTTAAACCGCTCAAAAAAATCTCTCATTTTTCTCTCTTTTTAAAAAATTTCACATTAAGTCCGAAAAACAGTAAAAAGAACCCTGTAAGAGCACTAATGTATGGTAAAAGAACAACAAAACCTGTATTTTTAAAAAAGCACCCTTTCAAAATCTTCATATAATAAAATGTTGGAATCATATGAGCCATTAAAAGCCCACTCCTGTTCATTGCACTTATGGGAGTCATATATCCTGAATAAAGAATCGAAGGAACAATTGTAAGAATTATAGAACCAACAAAAGCTGAAACCTGCGTTTTAAGAAATGTTGAAAGAAAAAGTCCAAACGCAGCAGAGACAAGTATAAAGAGAAACGATGAAAATACAAAAACGGCAAGATCTCCTTTAAAAGGGACCTTAAAAAGATAAAGAGCAAGAAAGAAAATTATCAAAAAGTTGATACATGAGATAAAAAATGTGTAAAGAAGCTTTCCTGAAAGATAGTCCATAGCTGTAATTGATGAGGTATAGATGTTGTATATAGACCCTCTTTCCCTCTCTTTTGCAATCAGTAGAGAAGCAACAATAGCCGGTGACATAAAAAGAACAACTGCCATAGTTCCTGCCGCCATCAAATATTCCTGTTTCAAACTCTCATTAAACCAGTATCTTGTTTTAAGCTCAACAGGAACACTACCTTTATGAAACTTTTCAAGCCTTTCAAGGTTAAGCTGATTAACAACAGCCACCACATAGCTTTTTGCCATCTCTCCCCTATAGGGAAATGTTCCGTCAATCAAAACAAGTATTTTTCTGTTTTTTCCGCTCTTTATATCTCTTTCAAAATTTTCAGGAATAACAACACCAAATCGGGCTTTATCCTTCAAAATCATCCTATCTATCACTTTTTCAGAAGGAACCTCCCCGACAAATTTAAAATACTCCTTTGTAGCAGAAAGTTTATAAACAAGCTCTCTACTTAAAGTGGAATGATCTCTGTCAACAATAACAAAAGGAATCTTATCAACATCAAGCCTCATACCGTAACCAAAAATAAGCATTGTAGAGATGGGAACAAGAAATATAACAAGTGCACCTATTTTATCTTTTAGCATCTCTTTAAACTCTTTAATCACTATTGTTTTAACCTTTTTAAAATTCATCGCTCCCCACCGCAAAAACAAAAACATCTTCCATTGACACGTCACCTTCTTTAAAAGAAAAAACTTTAACGCCAATCTTTTCTATCTCCGAAGGTGACAATATACCCTTCGAGTAGATTCGTATCTTTCTACCGTAAAGCACGGCATTAAACCCTTTTTTGGTTAGCTTATCAACATCACTAAACGGATTTTCGGTTTTCACCTCATATATCATGCCTATCTTTTTTAACGTTTCCGATTTAAGAGATGAAGGAGTACCAAAAGCTATCGTTCTTCCCCTATTCATAAGCAAAATTCTGTCGCAATATTCCGCTTCATCCATATAGTGGGTTGTTACTATAACCGTTACACTTATCTCTCTTGCAAGAAATCTGATTATCTGCCAGAAAGCGTCTCTTTCTGCAGGATCAACACCAGATGTCGGCTCATCAAGAAAAAGAACAGCGGGACCGTGAATAACAGCACACATCAATGCAAGCCGCTGTTTTATTCCAAGGGGAAGAGATTCAACTACTGAGTTTCTGTACTTCTCAAGGTCAACCATTCTTAAAGCTTCCTTTATTCTACTTTTTAAAATGGCACCGTGAACGTTGTATATCTTACCCCATAAAACCATGTTCTCATAAACAGTTAAATCTGAATAAAGGGAAAATTTCTGAGACATATAACCTATAACCTGCTTTATCTTTTCACCTTTAAAACCTGCTATAAAACATTCGCCAGAAGTCGGATTGTAAAGCCCTGTCATCATCTTTATCAGAGTTGTTTTTCCTGCACCGTTTGGACCAAGAAGCCCAAATATCTCTCCCTTTTTCACAGTAAAAGAAACATTATCAACAGCTGTAAAATTGCCAAAATTTTTCACAACATTTTTAGCAACTATCGCTTCATCAGGAATATCGAAGCTAATCTTAAAGAAAGGCTCAAGTTTTACTCTCTTTAGCCCTGTATTTAAAAGAAAAACATCTTCAACAGAAGGTTCAACTTTTTTTACAGAAAGAGAAAGATTGCTAACAGGAGAAATATCATCAGCAACAAATCTTAAAACCTTTCCTTTAAGTCTTGGAATTTTAAAACATCCCCACGCAATATCGTAAGCCTTCTCAACATCTTCACCTTCAGCCTCGTAAACATCTATCTTTTTTTCAAGGAGAAATTCTGGCGACGACGTAACGATAAGTTTTCCGGATTTCATTATTGAAAGAGTAGTACTTCTTTCAGCCTCATCAAGGTAAGAGGTAGAAATAAGGGCTGTAATTCCCTCCTCTTTGACAAACCTGTATATCAGCTTCCACAACTCCCGCCTTGAAACAGGGTCAACGCCCGTAGTTGGCTCATCAAGAATTATAAGTTCAGGTGTGTGGATTAAACTGCAGCAGATACCCAGCTTTTGCATCATACCACCGGAAAGTTTACCGGCATCTCTGTCTTTAAAGGGCAAAAGCCCTGTTGCTTCAAGAAGGAGCTTTTTTCTCCTTTCTCTAACATCATAAGGAACATCATGAAGGTCAGCAAAAAAGTTGATATTTTCCTCAATGGAAAGGGTGTGGTAAAGGTTTAAACCAAGTCCCTGAGGCATAAAAGCTATTTTATCCTTCAGTTTTTCAACAACCCTATCGCTTCTTATATCCTGACCAAAAAGCTTAACCTTTCCATCATCATAGCACAAAACGCCTGCCACAACTTTTAACGTTGAAGATTTCCCGGCACCATCGGGACCTACAAAAATGTATATCTCCTCTCTATCAACAGAAAAAGAGATACCATCAACTGCAACCACTTTACCCCGATTGTAAGTTTTTTTAAGGTTTTCTACTGAAACAACTTTCATTTTGAAAGCTCTATATACCCATCTGCCGGCATTCCCGGTTTTAAAATTCCATCGGAATTTTCTTTAATTTGAAGCTTTACAGCAAAAACCTCTTTTACCCTTTCCTCTTTTGTCTGCACCTCTTTCGGTGTAAACTCTGCCTTTTGAGAGATATAACTCACATGGGCAGAAAATTTTCTATCGGGATAGGCATCAACAGCCACATAGGCAGGTTGTCCTATCATTATAAGACCTATCTTTTTCTCCGGAATATAACCTTTAAGATAAACATTATTCAAATTAACAACAGAAACTATTCTAAAACCTGCAGGAACAACCTCTCCCACATTAACATATTTAACCGTAACAACACCATCAACAGGAGATTTAATAACTGTCTCCTCAAGGTTTGCTTTTACCTCATCATAAACCGCTTCAGCCTGCTTTACCCTTTCAAGAAATGATTGGTATTCTCTCTTTTTTGCTTCAACAATCCCTTTAAGAGAGTCTATCTCATTGTTCAGAGCATCAATCTCTTTCCCTTTGCTTAAAGCAATCTTAACTCCGGATTCAGCAATCTTTACCGCCGTTTCAGCCTTTTTGAGATTTTCCTTTGCACTTTCAAGGTCAGCTCTTGCCACTTCAAAAGCGGTTTTCACTTTATCAAAATCTGCCCGGGAAATAATTTTCTTTTCATATAAAACTTTAAACCTTTCAAAGTCAGACTTCGCTTTTTCAAAAACAGATTTTGCTTTATCATAAGCTTTCTTTGCAAGAACAACGTCATTTTCAGCAAGTACTTTTTTCTTCTTAGCTATTTTTATCTGTTCATCTATATCTTTTTTAAAAGCTTCCTTTCTGTTCTCAAAGGCTTTCACTTTTGCAGAATAGATAGCAATCTCCTTCTCCTTTGCAAAAGCAACTGACCTTGCAACTTTTATGCCGGTCTCTGCCTGTTTAAGCTTTGCATCAACATCTTTAGCTTCAAAAACAGCAATAATCTGACCTTCTTTGACGCTATCTCCTTCATTAACGAGAATCTCTTTTAGCCTTCCGGGCAGTTTAGTCCCTATATCTATCTCTTCACTCTCAATCCTTCCGCTTACATAAATCGTTTTTTCCTCTTTCTCAAAATACTGACAGGAAAAAAGAAAAAGAAAACCAACAAAAACAAGCATCCATCTTCTCATAAAAACTTCTCCTAGTGAACGAAAATTCACACCAGAGTAATTTTACCAGAAAAAGAAAAGGGGAGCACGTGGCTCCCCATGCTTTTAAAAGTCCAAGTTGATAATTTATCTACTTGAATCATCAAGAACAGGAAGAACAACCGCTTCCATCGGAACTTGTCCGGTAAGGGAATCAAGGAATTTCCTGATTCTGTAAGTTTCACTTTTTGTAAGCTTAACGTTAAGCATCTTCTTGGCCATTACGTCAATAGCTGCTTCGAGAGTTTTGACAGACCCATCGTGAAAATAAGGCGCTGTTTGAGAAATCATTCTAAGCTGAGCAGTTCTGAACTTATACATATCAGCTTTATTTTTGGTAACTTTATATCTTCCCTTATCATCGTTTGTTTTAAATTTATGAAATAATCCATCAGAAAGGATTGATCCCCTATGGCAAGACACACAACCTTTATCAACAAACAACTTCATTCCTTCAACCTGCACCCTTGTTAAAGCTTTATTGTCTCCCGAAAGATATCTGTCAAACGGAGAGTTTGGTGTTATCAAAGTCATTTCATAAACAGCTATAGCTTTCGCAACGTTGTCAAAAGTTATCGGATTAACTTCTCCGGGGAAAGCCTTCTTAAACATCTCTCTGTATGCAGGGATAGCTTTTAATTTTTTCACAACCATTTCAGGAGTAGCATTCATCTCAACATGAGCTGTAAGAGGACCTTTCGCCTGTTCCTCAAGTGTAGCGGCCCTTCCATCCCAAAACTGAACTTTTAAGAAAGCAGAATTAAACACTGTAGGAGCATTTCTTGGACCTTTCTGCCACTTGTCACCAATGGAGGTTTTCTGGTTGTCATCACCACCTATTGAAAGGTTGTGGCACGTGTTACATGAGATAAGGTTGCTCCTTGAAAGCCTTGGGTCAAAATAGAGCATCTTTCCAAGCTTAACCTTGGCAACGGTCATAGGATTGTCAGCCGGAATTGGCGGTGTAGAGGGAAGAACTTCAAAGAACCTTGTGTATTTATCGGTTTTAGGTGGCATGTGAACACCTTTCATTTTTGGCATTCTTCCATAAAGCTCTTTAGCCGCAAGCCCAAACTGAAGTCCTTTCGGCATAACACCGGTACTCACAAGCTCTCTTGCCCTTTTCACAAGGTCTTCAGGTGTTGCAAATTTTTCAAGAATCTGTGTTTTTGAAGGTGCAACCCTTCCGTGACAGTTTGAACATGTTGTTTCCCATACTCCCGCCTTTGCTGATGCAGAGATAGCCAGCATGGCAGTTACAGATAATAATAACTTTTTCATCCCTTTCCTCCTTCAAAAGTTTGGGGGGTATTCTTTACACTGTTAATTATATCTTTTTGAGAAAGACTTGCAAGTGATATTCGTCAAGAATAAGTAACCCCGAAAAACTTAACAAAAAACTAACAGAACTACTGGTATCTTTCCTTTAGCAATACAGGGGATACAAAAATGGCAGAAGCAATGATAACTCTTAAAAATGTAAATAAAAGCTTCGGTAAAAATAAAGTTCTTGAAAAAATCAATTTTTCAATAAGAAAAGGAACTTTTACTGTAATTCTTGGAGCATCCGGTTCGGGGAAAACAACCCTTTTAAGATTGATTGCAGGGCTTGATTTTCCCACTGGTGGAAAGATTTTCATAAACGGGAAAGATGTAACACAGGAAGAAGCATCAAAAAGAAATATCTCAATGGTTTTTCAATCCTACGCCCTTTTTCCCCATATGAATGTAAGGGAAAACATAGTATTTGGACTTAAAATTAGAAAAGTTAAAAAAGAAGAGATTGAAAAAAAATTATCTACAGTTACAAAGATGCTCAAAATAGATAATCTCCTTGGTAGAAAACCATCAGAACTTTCAGGGGGACAACGTCAAAGAGTTGCCCTTGCAAGAGCGATAATATCTGAAAGGCTTATATGCCTTATGGACGAACCTCTTTCAAACCTTGATGCAAAACTCAGAAGTTCTATGAGAAAAGAGCTTAAATCTCTTCAGGAAAAACTCAATTTAACAGTGATCTATGTAACCCACGACCAGATTGAAGCGATGAGTATGGCCGATGAGATTATTCTTATAAATAACGGAAAAATAGAACAGCATGCCGACCCTAAAACCATCTACGAAAACCCAAAAACCATCTATGTAGCAGAATTTATAGGAACTCCACCGATGAACATATTCAACATCAACCTTATAAAAAACTCCAACATAAAGCTACCTGAAAATGCCGAAAAAGCAGGAGTAAGACCTGAATCCATCTCTTTTGAAAGAAGAGAAATAAAGATAGGTGATGGAGAAATCGTTTTCTGCGAATATCACGGAAGTGAAACCATCTATTCTGTAAAAGTAAATGAAACCCTGATAAATGTTAAATCCATTGAAGGGAAACACACCATAGGTGAAAAGATTTCTCTTTACTGTAATAGAGAACAACTGCTCTTTTTCAATAGAGAAGGCAGAAAACTTTAAGGGGAGGGAAAAAGATGAAAAAAATTCTGATGGCACTTATGGCAGTGCTGACAGCTTTTTCATCGGCACTGGCACAGGAAAAGATTCACATCACATTCTGGCACGCAATGGGTGGGTCAAGAGCAGCATTCATTGACAGGATGGTTCAGGATTTCAACTACACCCACCCGAATATTGAGGTAAAAGCCCAGTATAAGGGAAGCTACAGAGACACACTGAACTCTGCAATCCTTGCATACAAGCAGGGCAACGCACCTCATATCGTTCAGATTTTTGAAGTTGGAAGTCAGCTTGCTCTTGATTCTGGAATATTTATGCCTTTCCAGAATCTTGTAAAACCCGGAAACTACGCACTTTTAAACGACTTTATAAAACCTGTTGCTAACTACTACAGAATAAAAGGAAATTTCAACTCTGTTCCTTTCAACTCTTCAAACCCGATACTTTATTACAACAAAAGTCTCTTTAAAAAAGCGGGACTTGACCCTGAAAATCCCCCAAAAACGTTTGACGAAATCGTTGATGCCTGTGTAAAACTGAAAAAAGCAGGTGTTCGCTACTGCATAACATGGCCTCTCCACTCATGGTTTGTTGAACAGTGGATAGCAGAGCAGGGAGCTCTACTTGCCAATAATGAAAATGGAAGAAAGGCAAGAGCTACAAACATTTACATCAATTCAAAACCGATGTACAGAATCATGAAATGGTGGAAAGACCTTTACGACAAAGGTTATTACGCCTATTCAGGAAAACCTGAAGACTGGGACGGAGCAAACAACCTCTTTGTATCACAGCAGGCAGCAATGCTTATAACATCAACTTCTGATGTAACAATTCTTGAGAATGCAGCTTACGAACACGGGTTTAAACTCGGTACAGGATTCCTTCCGGTACCTGACGGTATAAAAAGAAACGGGGTTGTTGTTGGCGGAGCAAGCCTATGGGTTACAAAAGGACATCCGAAAAAAGAACTTGAAGCAGCCAAAGAGTTTCTACTCTGGTTTACAAATACAGAAAACGAAGTCCGCTGGCACAAAGGAACAGGTTACTTTCCTGTAAGAGAGAGTGCCGTTAAGGTTCTTAAGTTTGAAAGATGGTTTGATAAACACCCAGCATATAGAGCTGCTTTTGACCAGCTACTCCAAACAATTCCAAACAGAGCAACACAGGGAGCTTTAATAGGAAACTTCCCTGAAATAAGAACAATCATTGAAAACGCTGTTCAGGAAATTCTTGCCGGAAAACCGATAAAAGCAGTACTTAAAGAAGCTGATAGAAAAGCTGACCAGGCTCTTAAAAGATACAACATGAGTGTTAGATAAGCACTTTGAGGGGGAAATCCCCCTCTTTTTCGGAGAAAAGATGGAAAGGCACAGTTTATATAAAAGTAAGCTTACAGCTTTAATGTTTATCCTTCCAACATTAGTCATACTTATCATTTTCCTTTACTATCCCACTTTCCAGACATTTAAGATGTCTTTATACCGTGTTGCTTTTTTGGGACTTTCAAAACAGTTTGTCGGACTTGAAAATTACAGGTACATATTTTCCTCTCCGGAATACCGTAAGATTTTTTTAAACACAGCAATTTTTGTAGTTTTAAGCGTAGTAATCAGCTTAGTAATAGGACTTTTTCTTGCAGTTCTTGCAAACCAGAAAATAAAGGGCAAAACTGTCTTTCGCCTTTTACTGATATGGCCCTACGCTCTACCGCCAGCTGTTGCAGGTGTAATATTTCTGTTTCTTTTTAATGAGCAGTCGGGAATGGTAAATTACATTCTCAAACATGTAGCCAATATAGCACTGCCGTGGCTATCAAAAAGCTATCTTGCTATGGGCGTGGTCATAACAGCTTTTGTGTGGAAAATGGTCGGATATAACGTTGTGTTTTATCTTGCAGCCCTTCAAAATATACCAAAAGATATTATTGAAGCTGCAAAAGTGGAAGGAGCATCTATATTTCAAACATTTTTCAAAGTAACACTGCCGATGCTTTCACCGATAACCCTGTTTCTTGTGGTAACAAACACCATAGCAGCATTTTTTGAAAGCTTTACTTTTATTGACCTAATAACCAAAGGAGGACCTGCAGATAGCACAACAGTGATAATCTACAGTATCTATCGGGACGGTTTTGAATACTTTAAAACCGGACTGGCAGCAGCAGAGTCGGTAATCCTATTTATATGTGTTGTAATTCTTACTCTTATCCAATTAAGAGTTTCAAGGAGAATGGTACATTATGAGAAGTAACATTTTGAAAATATCCGTTTACATCCTCCTTACCATAAGTGTATTTATAATAGCAATGCCTGTAATTACCGCATTTATTTTCTCAACACAAACCCCTGCTGAAATATTTTCCTATCCTCCAAAATTCACGATAGGAAAAGCACTGATAGAAAACTATAAAACCGCATGGAACATGTACCATTTAGGCAGATATATACTTAACACCTTTTTTATTGCCGTTGCTGTAACAGTAGGAAAAATCGCAATCTCTTTCCTTGCAGCCACTGTTCTTGTCTGTTTTGACATTCCGCTTAAAAGATTCCTTTTCATTTTTATCCTTCTCACCCTTATGATGCCAACAGAAATAATGATTGTGGCACTTTTTGACCTTGTTACAAAATTTGGCTGGTCAAACTCATACTTTGCCCTTATTGTCCCATTTCTTGCATCAGCAACCGGAACTTTTCTCTTCCGTCAACATTTTCTCCAGATATCACCTGCAATTGTTGACGCAGCAAAGATTGAAGGAGCAGGACCCATCCAATTTGCCATGAAAATTCTCTTCCCGATGTCAACCAATGTAATAGCAGCCCTAACAGTTATAGAGTTTGTTTATGTGTGGAACCAGTACCTGTGGCCACTTGTAATAATAAGGGAAAACTCAAAACAGATGATACAGATAGGATTAAGAATGATGATTACAGGTCAAGATGCAACAAACTGGGGAATAGTAATGGCAGGAGCGGTAATATCTCTTCTCCCAGCTTTAGCGGTTTTCCTGTTTTTACAAAGATATCTGACAAAAGGATTATTTCTTGGAAGCGAGAAATAGGATAATCTTTCTACACTTTGCCAAATATCTTCGTCTATATTATGCTGTTTGGAGGTCGTCCAGCTTATTTCTCAGATCAATTAACCTTTACAATCTCTCGAAAGCTCACAGCTTCAGCTACATGATGAGGTTTAATATTGTCCTCACCTTCAAGGTCTGCAATAGTTTTTGCTATTTTCACTATCCTATTATAGCCCCTTGCAGAGAGTCTAAATGTTGAAACTGCCCTGTTTAAAATACCTTCCGCTTCTAAAGTCATAACACAAAAACTACGAATCTCTCTGTTTCCCATATGTGAGTTAAAAGAGATAGGAAGGTTTTTAAATCTTTCCTTTTGAATTGAGTGAGCTTTCTCAACCCTTACTCTAATTGAAGCCGACGGCTCTCCCTTCTCTCCTTTTGAAAGCTCTTCAACCTTAACGGCAGGAAGAGAAACATGAATATCTATCCTGTCAAGAATGGGACCCGAAACTTTTGAAAGATATCTTTTTACCTGAAATGGAGAACAACTACATTGATGAACATTATCTTCAAAGCCGTAAAATCCGCAGGGACAGGGATTCATCGCAGCAACAAGAATAAACCTTGATGGAAAAGCAACAGTTCCTGAAATTCTTGAAACTGTCACCATTCCATCCTCAATAGGCTGCCTTAAAGCCTCTATCACAGACCTTTTAAACTCCGGGAATTCATCAAGAAAAAGAACACCGTTATGAGCGAGGCTTACCTCCCCGGGCTTCAAGTTACTGCCTCCGCCAACCATTGCAACATCGGAAACAAGGTGATGAGGGGACCTAAAAGGCCTTTTATTTACAACTCCTCCAGACAGCAAGCCTGCTGCACTGTAAATTTTAGTTGTTTCAATTATCTCTCTTTCTGTCATTTCAGGAAGTATGGTAGGAATCCGCCGGGTTATCATTGTTTTTCCTGAACCTGGCGGCCCGAAAAACAAAAGGTTATGTCCACCGGCAACAGCTATCTCAACAGCCCTTTTTGCATGAAACTGCCCTGAAACATCAGCCATATCAACATCAAATTGAAAATTCCCGCTTTTACGATTTTCTTTAAAAGGTTCTATAACACAATCTCCATTTAGAAATGCAACAACATCCACAAGTGACTTAACTGGAATAATTTCAATACCACTTATAAGTGAAGCTTCTTCCGCATTTTTAAAAGGAAGAATAACCCCTTTATAACCTTTTTCCTTCGCAAGAATTGCAAAAGCGAGAGCCCCTTTCACCCTGCGAACCTCTCCGTTTAAACCAAGCTCACCGGCTACAAGATAATCTTTAAGTTTTGCTTCAGAAACAATATTCTGCGAAAACAGAATTCCAACGGAAATAGGAAGGTCGTATATTGTTCCCTCTTTACGAAGATCAGCAGGAGCAAGGTTTATAACTATCTTTTTTGTAGGAAATGGATAACCTGAATTAACAACGGCAGACCTGACCCTCTCTTTACTTTCCTTTACAGCGGAATCGGGAAGTCCGACAATGGCAACTGACGGAAGTCCCCTTCCTGCATCAACCTGAACGGTTACCTCAACAGCATTAACCCCTATAACTGTATAACTTTTAATTTCAGCAACCATTATCAACCCCCCAGAAAGATTATACAATAATAGCCTACGACAACTTACTTTGAACATAGGGGGAAAAATGGAGAAATTTATAATAGTGATAACAACAACTGAGACAGAAGAAGAAGCAGAGAAAATAGCTGAAATTCTTGTATCGAAAAAACTGGCAGCATGTGTTCAGATTATACCTTCAATAAAAAGCGTGTATAGCTGGGAAGGCGCTATGGAAAAAAGCGAGGAACAGCTCCTTTTCATCAAAACAAAAGAAACTCTTTTTGAGAAAGTGGAAAAAACCTTAAAAACAATTCATTCTTACGAAACACCTGAAATTATCTCAATACCAATTGAAAATGGAAGTAACGACTACCTGAAATGGCTGAAAGAAAATTGCTCGGGATAAAAACAACATCATTTTAACTCAACGATAGTTACTCCGTCCCCACCTTCTTCTATCTTTCCAGGGCGAAAAGATTTTACATAAGGGGACTCTTTAAGATAAGCTCTTATAAGCCTTTTCAATATTCCTGTTCCGTGACCGTGAACTATCTTAACCCTAGTAAAGCCTGTAAGCCTCGCATCATCAAGATATTTTTCGACAGCATCAAGGGCTTCGTCTCCCCTCATACCAAGAAGTTTCAGCTCTGAAAAAAACCTATCCGGTATCTTCGCATTTACATTTACGTTTAGAGAAGACTCTATCTTTTCCGGTAATGCCTCAACCGATTCTATCTGAGAAAATTTCACATCAATTTTCAAAGAACCTATTCCTATTTTTGTACATCCTCTTTCCTTATCTACCTCAAGCACGGTTCCTTTTCTACCGCTTCCTTTGAGCCTTACAACCATCCCGGGTTTAATCAACTCTCTAACGGATACAGTCTGCCTTTTCTCAATATTTTCAACCTTTTGTCGGGCTTCATGCACAAGCTCTCTTACTCTGTTCCTCAACTTTTCATCATGAATATCGGAAAGAAGTTTTTCACTCTTTTCCCGAAAGTCAGCTATATAGGAGTGAATTTCTTCCACTCCTTTCTCTCTCAGCCTTTTAATTTCTTTGTTAATAAGTTCTTTCTCTCTTTCCAGCTGCTCCTTTAATTTTTCAACAGAAATCTTCTCATCCTGAAGGGATTTATACTCGTCTTCAAGAGATGCAACAATATCAGCGGCAATTTTATCCTCTGTTGATAATAGCTTTTTCGCTTTTTCTATCACTTTATCCGGCATGCCGTAACGCTTCGCTATAACAAAAGCATAACTCCTTCCTATAATACCGTAAGCAAGTCTGTAGAGAGGCTTAAAGCTCTTTTCATCAAAAAGAACGGAAGCAACATCGTAAAAAGGCTCTTTATAGGCATAAAGTTTTATGGGCGTAAAATGAGTAGTAACAACGGCAACGGCTTCTTTCTCTTTCAGATACTCCAGAATTGCAACTCCCAAACTTGCACCTTCAACAGGATCCGTACCGGCACCAAGTTCATCAAGAAGTATAAGAGTATCTTTATCAGCCTTTGAGAGAATCTCTGAAATGTTTTTCACATGAGCACTGAAAGTACTCAAACTTTGCTCGATACTTTGTTCATCTCCTATATCCGCCATAACGTTTTTGAATAGTCGAATCTTGCTCCCTTCGGTAGCAGGTATAAGAAATCCGCTCTGAAACATTAAAACAAAGATACCCAAAGTTTTAAGAATAACTGTTTTTCCACCTGTATTCGGACCTGTAATAACCAAACCCTTGTCCAGTCTAACATCGACCGGAACAACTTTTTTCCCCGACAACAGAAGAAGAGGATGTCTCGCATCCTTGATATCGACATAGGAGGAAATATCCGGCAGAACACCTCCCAACTTATAACTCATGTATCCCATCGCATATCTTTTATCAAGCTCTGTAAGTGTTTCGAAAGCAACGGAAAGCCTGAAACGATTCTCTCTTATTTTTCGACTTATTTCCGAGAGAATTCTTTTTATCTCTTTCTGCTCTTCTATCTCAAAGTCTCTTAACCTGTTGTTCTCTTCAACAACAAAAGCCGGCTCCACATAAACCATCTGTCCCGTAGAAGACTTATCATGAACAATTCCCTGAAATCTTTTTTTGTAACCTGCTCTTGCCAAGACAACATATCTTCCGTTTCTCAAAGTAATTATCTGTTCCGGGCATATATCCTCGTTCCTTCTAACAAGTGATTCGAGACGCTTCTTTATCTTATCGGCAATGGTAAACTTCTGTCTTCTTATAAGTTTAAGATTAGGTGAAGCAGTATCGAGAATCTCTCCTGCCTCATCAACAGAAGAATCCACAAGCTCTCTCAATTCCATAAAAGAAGAAAGAGAAGAGGAAAAAGCGGAAATTCTTGGAAATCTATCTTTAATTTCATTTAAAAATTTTTTTACAATTTTCGACTGAACGGCAACAGTCCTAATATCTAAAATTTCACGAACGGAAAATACCGTCCCGTCAACTTTCGCTTTTTCAAGAATTGCGGTTATATTTGGAAACGACTCAAGGGGAAAAAATCTCTCGGAAAGAAGCCTTGAAAAATCAAAAGTCAAAAGTACATTCTCAAAAATCTCTTTACTATCAACTAAAGGTTGAATGGAAAGAACAGCTTTCTCACCTGACTCGCTTTTTGCTATCTTTGAAGTTTCTTCTAAAACCGTATCAAATCCAAGGTGACGCCACACTCCTTTGAACATTAGTATAAATACCCCCTCCAATACACCAAAGGAGTGTGAGCGCCCCAATTATAAGCCATAATATTTCATTCTCCGGAAAGAAGTTCTCTCACAACCCTATTCACAATAGAACCGTCAGCCCTTCCTTTAAGTTTTGGCATAACAGCCTGCATAACTTTGCCCATATCTCTAACAGAAGATGCACCAACTTCCGCTATTACAGATTTTACTATATTTTTAATCTCATTTTCATCAAGTTGTTCAGGAAGATAAGATTCAACTATAAGAAGTTCCGACTTTTCTTTATCCACAAGGTCTTGTCTTCCGCCCTTTTCATACATCTCTATAGACTCTCTGCGTTGCTTTGCATATTTTTGGAGAAGAGAAACAACCTCCTCATCGGTAAGCTCACCACGCTTTTCTATCTCCGCATTTTTAACAAGAGACATTATCATTCTTATAGTGCTAAGTTTTATTTTATCCTTAGCTCTCATAGCATCTTTCATATCGCTTTTTAACTGTTCTTTAATGCTCATAGTAAGCCTCTTCATATCAAGTTAATTCTTCTTTCTACCTCTTGGTGGCAAAAGACCGCGCTTTTTGAGAGCCTTGATAAGACGCTTCCTCGCTGCCATAGCTTTCCTTTTTCTCTTCTCACTTGGCTTCTCATAGTACTCTCTCCTTTTAATTTCAGTGAGAATACCTTCCTTTTCACATAATTTTTTAAACCTTTTTAGCGCCTTCTCAAATGGCTCTCCGTCGCGGACATAAATTGTTGCCATTAAGCATCGCCTCCTTTTTTTGGGTGTTTTTGCTAAACGGATTATATTACCCCTATTTCCAATTTGCAACCGTTTTTAAGAATGTCGGGATTTAATTTTTCTAATTCCACTCTCTTTCCTCTCCGTTATCCCCTCACGGTCAAGAAGTTCAAGAAATGGAATAGCATACTTCCGAGAAAGAGAGAAAAGCTCTTTGAATTCAGTTACTGACATCACACCACCATCTTTAAGAAAATTCAAAACCTTCCCTTTAATTTTGAGAAATATATCAGGATAAAGAAGAAATTCTCCTGCCATCCTATAACCGTTATCTTTCAAAAACTCCAAAAGTGCATAAAACTCTTCTTTCGAAATACCTATTTTCTCTCTTAGCTTCTCAACGGCAGGAGGAGCAAATCCGCTTTTCAGCAAAATCTCATCTATCTTTTCCTTGAAATTTTCAAACCGTTTATCAAGAAAAGGAACAAAGCCCTTCTTTCTAACAAATTCCGAATCTATTTCAAACTGAGGGCAATCTAAAATCACATTTTCAAAAAGAGCATCGTCAACAGAGAGAAGACTTTTGAGAGTTTCCCTATTCATTCCTTTTTTCACGGGAAACCTTTCATGATAGAGAGAAACCGCCTTTAAAGCTTCGTCAAAAACATTCTTTACTTTTCCTGCCGTGTAAAGATACAACCCGACTTTTATAATATCGGACTCTTTTTCTATCCTGGAAACAAAATCCGAAACTCCGGAAAGAGAAAAATTCAAAAGCTGAGGAAGAGCATCTATCGGAAGAGGTTCAAACTCCTCTACAAAAACTTTCAACGCCTCTACTTTCCCTTGTTTTATAAACTCCATCTTTTCCGAAAACTCTTTTTTGAATTTTTTTCGAAAACGTCTTTCCTCAAGTGGATGAAGAACTATCCCGCCTCCTATAACCGATGAAGGAGATATACTCCTTAAAACAAATCGGTCTCCGAAAACAGGAAAAATTTCTTTGTCAAGAATTACCTGGGCTTTCACCAAATCTCCGGCACCTGCAATTTCTTTATCTATAAGAACGACTTCCCCTTCTACCATCTGAGTAAGATAGTGAAAATGGATTCTTTTTCTCTTTTCAAAAGACTGAGCAGTTTCTGAAAATCTAACGACAACATCTATCAATGTCGTACCTTTTAGCAAAGCTTCGGGAGCAAGCATATTTCCCCTTTCAACATAATCCTTGGAAATATCAAGATTCAAAGCTGTCCTCTGACCAGGACAAGCAGTCCGAACCGTTTTTCCAGCAACTTGAACACTTTTTACTTTCGCAACTTTAAGAGAAGGATACACTCTTAGCCTATCTCCAACCCTTAAACTACCACCGGTCAGAGTTCCGGTTACGACAGTACCGAAACCCTTTACGGAAAAAACCCTATCAATAGGTAATCGGGGAAATGAGTTTTCATCTCTATCGGAAACCGATTTTAGAAGCTCTACCAGCTCTTTTTTAAGTTCATCAAAACCTTTTCCCGTTTTTGAAGAAACTTTTACAATAGGCGCATTTTCAAGAAAGGAACCTTCCAGATACCCTTTTAAATCTTCTTCAACAAGCTCAAGCCACTCGTCATCAACAGTATCCACTTTGGTAAGAATAACAATTCCACGAGATATCCCCAACATCTCGCATACGATAAGATGCTCTCGTGTCTGAGGCATAATTCCCTCATCCGCAGCTATTACAAAAAGAACACCATCTATCCCATGAGCTCCGGCAACCATGTTTTTTATAAATTTCTCATGACCGGGAACATCAACAATACTTATTAAACAGTCCTCAAGCTCCATATGAGCAAAGCCAAGCTCTATAGTCATACCCCTCTCTTTTTCTTCTTTCAACCTATCGGTATCTATTCCCGTTAACCTTTTTACAAGAGAAGTTTTGCCATGATCTATATGTCCTGCAGTCCCTATAGTTATAGTCCTTTTATTCATTCCTCTTTCACCGGCCTTGAAAGAAGTTCTATCATAACCTTTTCAATCTCTTTTTCATCATAAACTACGGAATAGACAGCTTCTGCTATCGGCATCTCAACACCAAGTTTTAGGGAAAGTTCAACAACCGCTTTGGCAGTATGAACACCTTCAACAACATATTTCTTATCCACCTTTCCACTCCCTTTTCCCAAAGAAAGCCCAAACTGCCTGTTCCTCGACAAATCTCCTGTGCAAGTTAATATAAGATCTCCCATACCTGAAAGACCATAAAAGGTTTTATCAACAGCACCAAATTTCATACCGAGTTTTTTTATCTCATGAAGACCTCTCGTTATAAGAGCCGCTCTGGCATTATTTCCCAATCCCATTCCGTCAGATATGCCGGTAGCAATCGCCACAACATTTTTCATTGCACCCCCGGTTTCAACACCTATAACATCACTTGACGCGTAAAGACGAAACATCTTTGCACTTAAAAGATTAACCAGCCTAAAAGCCTCATCTCTATCTTTACCTGCCAATACGGCAGCCGAAGGCTTTCCGAGAGCAACTTCTCTGGCAAACGTAGGACCTGAAAGAACAAAATACTCTCCGCCGACAACATCCTCATAAACCTGAGACAAAAGTTTTAGCGATGCTATCTCTATCCCTTTACTGGCACAAATAACCTGTCTGCTTTTCAGTTCGTTTCTCCAATTTTGCCAGAAATCTCTGACAAACTGAGTTGGAATTACAGAAAAAACCACATCTTCCACTTTATCAAAGAATCTTCTTTCATCATTCTCAACTGTTACACTCTCAGGATAAAGAATCCCGGAAAGATATTTCCGATTTTCTCTATCTCTGTTTATCCCTTCAATAACTTCTTTCTCCCTACACCATTGAACAACTTTAAAACCACTTTTTCCGAAATGAACGGCAAGAGCCGAACCCCAACTCCCGGAACCTATAACACCTATAACCATAATTTACACCCCGGCAAACATACTAAAATTCAAATCTTTTAGTTTTATCTTTAACATACCAAGAGAGATATCTGGCTTATTATAACCGTGATAATCACTACCTCCCGTTGTAAAAAGAGAAAGTTCCGAAGCAATTTCACGAAAATAGCGAACATGAGAAGGAGTATGAAGAGAATGTACAACCTCAATTCCTTCAAGTCCGTTACTTTTAAGCTTTTTAAAAAATTCAAAATAGGAACTTCTTGAAATCCCCAAAGTAACCGGGTGGGCAACAACCGGAACACCTCCGGCCTCTTTAATAAGAAGAAAAATCTCCCTATAATCCAATTTTTTTCTTTTGACTTCACACCTTTTTAAAATAGTAAACGCTTCCTTTCTATCGGAAACAAGTTTTTTTTCAACAAGTACGGTAACGATGTTCGGTTTTCCAAAATTCTCTCCAAAGCAGCTTGATACATCATCATAAGAAATATTAAATCCTTCTTTCTCAAGTTTTTTTATCAAAAGTCTGTTTCTCTCCTTTCTGGTTCCGGAAAAAAAATCAACAAGCTGTTTTAAAGCAACTGATTCAACATCAATAGAATAACCCAATATATGAAATTCGGCTCCTTTGGGAAAAGAAAAAGTATCTGCCGTAACCTCAATCCCGGGAATAAAATCAATACCTAATTTTTTGGCAACAATTTCGGCAGACTTTATTCCCGAAACCGTATCATGATCCGTAATACTGATAAGGCTTAATCCTCTTTCCTTTGCAAGCTCTACTACCTTTTCCGGCGTATCTGTTCCGTCGGAACAGATCGTATGGATATGAAGATCTACTTCTATTTTTCGATTGCAAAAGCTGTCCATCCGTTTTCCCTTTTCATACTGTTAATAGAAACATTACAACCGACCAACTCCCTTTCCAAATCATTTTCCTGAGATTCAAGAATACCGGAAAGAAGAACAATTTTTTCTGCTTTTTCAATAACTTTCGGAAGAATCGGAAATAGAAGATGCTTCTCTATATTAGCGGTAACAATATCAAAACTTCCATCAACATTATCAACGCTTCCAAGAACAAAATCTATTCCGGAAACCCCGTTAATAATGGAATTAAACTCAATTTCATCTTTCGCTTCTTTCTGAATATCACAGCCAACAATTTTTGAGGCACCGAGCTTTTTGGCTAAAATAGAAAGTATCCCGCTTCCGCTTCCCACATCAAGAAAAGAACAAACGGAAAACAGATAGTCTTCCATAAGCTCCATAATAAGTTTGGTGCTTTCATGAGTCCCGGTTCCGAAAGTCTGACCGGGATAGATAAAAATCGGTGTCCTTCCCTTGGAATCAAAACCGTCTTTAAGCCATGAAGGCACAACAATTATGCTTTTCCCTATTTCTACAGGTTTAAAATGTTTTTTCCAATTTTCATTCCAACTCTCTTCCTCTATTCTAAAGGAATTCAAAAGAAACTCTTTAAGGGGTGTCGAATCCAAACTAAAACCGGAATCAGCGTCAAAATAAACCCTAAGGTAACTAACTCCGTTTTCATGTTTTAAATCTTCAACACCTTTACAACCAGACTCAAAAAAAATTCCATCAGCAATATCCCTATATTCATCAGGAACTGCAAAATCAAAAACGAGATAATATTTTTCCATCTTCTCCCTCAATAAAAACTCTTTTTACCCGGGGACTTATATCACACATAATTTCATAAGGTATAGTTCCCCCTCTTTCCGCCATTCTATCAAAAGTAAGCTCCCTATCGGATATAACAACCTCATCTCCCACGAAAGCTTCAACTTTATCAAGAGATACAACCGTCATATCCATACAAATTCTTCCCCTCACCGGAATGAAATTTCCCTTAATTTTTACCATCCATTTGTTTGAAAGAGATCTCATAAAACCATCGGCATAACCAAAAGCAACAACCCCTACAACTTCATCTTTCATAGTTTTGTAAGTTCTACCGTAAGAAACAGACCAACCTGCCGGTAAAGTCTTGACACTTATGAGCTTTGACTTCACTTCCATAACCTGCTCCACAGGGACGGAAAACCCTGAAAAAGGCTTACAACCATAAAGAGCAATTCCAACCCTCGAATGTGTCAAAATCTCATCAAGAACCATCGGTACCGCACCACTACTATCTATGTGAAACGGAACTTTCTTTACTGTCAAAATCCTCCTAGCAAAAGGAACAAAAAGCCTATATTGGCAACGGGTAAACTCAGGGTCGCCACCTGAGTCGGCAAAATGACTCATCACTCCACTTAAAAGAGAAAAATCAACCTTATCAAAAAGGGAATGCCATTCATCGGGAAGAAATCCAAGTCTTCCCATGCCGGTATCAACTTTCAAATGAAAAGGAATTCTATTTTTAATAGCTATATTTAGACTCTTAAAGTCAAAAACAACAGGAGTGAGATTGTATTCTTTCACACAATCAAAACCTTCAAGCAAGGGATTACTCATTACAAGTATAGGATTTTTAATCCCACCTTCCCTTAACTCTCTTCCCTCATCAAAAGTTGCAACCGCAAACATAGAAACATCCGTAAATTTTTCAAGGAAACGGGAAACAGGAACACTCCCATGACCGTAAGCGTTAGCTTTCACAACAGCTATCACTTTTTTGTTGCCGGCAATCTTCTTTAAAACAAAGTAGTTGTTTTTCAACCTATTAAGGTAAACCTCAGCCCATCGTAGCATCTATAATCTCTCTTAACTTCTTTGCATTTTTGTAAGGATTTCCGAAAAAAATGCCCCTAACAATAGCAACCCCTGTCGGCTCACATGCTAAAACTTCTCCGATATTATCGGTATTAATTCCACCTATTGCAACAACCGGTTTACGTGAAAAAGCAGTCACTTTTCTCAAAAGTTCCGCACCAACAACAGGATCAGGCTTCTCCTTGGTAGTAGTAACATAAACGGGACCAAAACCTATATAGTTTACATTCTCCGCCTGTGCCTTTTCAGCCTCAACTATATTGTGAGTAGAAAGACCTATAATAAACTTACCGCCAACAATTTTTCTGATTACAGATACAGGAATATCTTTCTGTCCCACATGAACCCCATCAGCATTAACAGCTAGAGCAAGATCAACTCTATCGTTCACTATAAATGGAATTCGGCACTTCCTTGTAACTTCTCTAACTTTCAGAGCCTCTTCATACATCTCTCTCGCTTCCTTTTTTTTTGCTCGATATTGAACAACAGTTACTCCACCCTCTATAGCCACCATAACTTTTTCGACTATATTCTCAACTCCCATAAATCTCTCATCGGTTATGGCATAAAGCTTCAAATCCATAAAAAACACCTCCCGATTCAATCGGCAAAAGCTGATATAATAGTGTCGCCTTAATATAATTATTCTTTTTGAAAAAGTTGCATTTAGAGCTAAATTTACCGATGACAGTTTACCAAAACTAAAAGGAGCGAAAAATGCTCGGATTTTTCAAAAAAAAGTCCCTTGAAGAAGAGTTAAAAGAAAATCCGGCCCAACCGGAAAAATGGCTTCAACTGGCAGATAAAAACATCAAAAAGCTTACCGAAGGGATAGCTAACGCAATTTTTTACAGTAACGGGGACCTTGTAATTAACGCAGTAACTCTGTTAAAGGAAAAAATTTCATATCGAGATGTTGATATCAAAATCGATAAAATAGAAGAAAAAACAGGAAAATTCACAGCCGCTCTCATATCTGGAATCATTGAAAAACATGAGAACCGCAACATATCAAAAGCAAGAAACTTCTTTGAAACAGCTTATCTTTCCGAAAACAACCAAGAAAAATTTATTGCAGGATTTGAGCTTCTAAAACTTCTAATAGAAGAAAATTTTTACGACCAGGCAAAAAAAATACTCTCGGAAATAGAACCGATAACTCCAAACAGTTTTAGAAAAAAGATAGAAGAGATAAAAAAAGAGATAGAAATCGTAACTGGAGAAGAAAAAAAAGGAATCTTTAAAAGTTTTAAAGACGGTCTTAAGAAAACCCGTGAGGCCCTTAACTTCTCCGTTTTCAAAGGAAGAGAAGTAAACGAAGAGTTTTTCGAAGAACTTGAAGAAAAACTTATCCTTGCCGATATCGGAGTTAAAACAACCCTTGAACTTATAGAAGATCTTAAAAAAGAAGCAAAAAAGAAAAAAATCAAAGAATCGGACGAAATCCTGGAACTTTTAAAAGAAAAACTGAAAAAGATACTTTTAAAATACAAAGGTAAACTAAAAACAGAACATAAACCTTTCGTTATTTTCGTTTTGGGAGTAAACGGTGTTGGAAAAACTACTACCATAGGAAAACTTGCCAAACAGCTAAAAAGTGAAGGCAAAAGTATAGTACTGGCGGCAGCCGATACATTCAGAGCCGCAGCAATAGAGCAGCTTGAAGTCTGGGCCGATAGAGCTGACACAAGAATAATCAAAGGAAACGAAGGTGCGGACCCGGCATCAGTCGTGTTTGATGCTATCCAAAGCATAAAAGCGAAAGAAGATGACATTCTAGTAATAGACACTGCAGGAAGACTTCACAACAAAGAAAGATTGATGAAAGAGATACAGAAGATAAAAAAAATAGTAAGCAGGGAGCTTCCGGGAGAACCTTCAGAAATTCTTCTTGTCCTTGATGCAAACACCGGACAAAACGCAATTTCCCAAGCCAAAGCATTTAAAGAGATAACAGATGTTACGGGTATCGTGTTAACAAAACTTGACGGAACTGCAAAAGGCGGTATTGTGATAGCAATATGTAATGAGCTGAAAATACCTATAAAGTATATTGGCATAGGGGAAAAAATAGAAGACTTAAGAAAGTTCAACCCCGAAGAATTTGTAGAAAGTTTATTTTCTTAAACCTATCCGGAGTTTGATATGGAATTTTTAATATTAGGTCCAGCAAAAGGCAACAACGAAAGGGTAAAAGGCCTTGTTGACGTCTCATCACCGGATATCACAATAGCTTTGGCACCGATGAACCTATCGGAACCGCTCATCTTGAAAAGAACATGGTTTTACATTCACGGCAAAGAGAAAGATTTCGATTCACTTTCAAAAAGTGACGGTATCGACTTTATGTCAAGAATTTTCAAATATAAAAATGTTCATTTCTGCGGATTAAGCGGAATTTCCCATCCCCAAACTTACAAATTCACCAGAAGTGAATGGACCAAAAGGAACAGAGGTAAATTTCCAAAAAAAGATATGGGATATATTTTCAACGAGGATGTTCTTGCTATTTTCGCTACTTTTGAAAAACTCAAAATACCGAAAGTAAATATTTTCGTATCCAACCTTAATCCTGAAGACAAACTTCTAAAGGAAATTATCGAAACAATAAAACCTGACTACTGCATTTATCCGTCTAAAACCTTCAAAAAATTCATCAACGGAAAAACAAAATTTATAGGCCTTGAAGATGTATCTTCCTTCAATGGAAAATACATAATCCATATTTAGGAGAAATAAAATGAAGCATAAAGATTCCTGTGGCGTTGGATTTATTGCGAATATAGACGGGAACAAAAGTCATGAAATACTTAGAGAAGGACTAAGCGCAGTTTCAAACCTTACTCATCGAGGAGCCGTTCTATCTGACGGAAGAACAGGAGACGGATCGGGAATTTTATTTCAATTACCGTCAGAATTTTTCAAGAATTTTGCACGGAAAGAGGGATACGATTTTGATGAAATAGCCGTGGGGACATTTTTTATTGACAGAAACACCTCTGACAAAAGTATTAAAGCTATTGAAACCATACTTAAAGAAGAAAACATTTCTTGCCTTTTCAGAGAAGTTCCCGTTAATAGTGATGAATGCGGTGAAATAGCAAGAAAAAAACTTCCGGTTATTGTTCAAACCATAATATCTTTCCCCGGAGAGATAGAGCTGTATATTTTAAGACGGAAAATAGAAAAAGCTTTAAGAAAAATTTCAAAAGAAAACTATGTTATTTCATTTTCAGATAGACTTATCACCTATAAAGGAATGCTACTTGCTCAAGATCTCCAAAAATTCTACCCGGATTTAAACGAAGAAACTTTTGAAACTGCAATTGCCGTTTTCCATCAAAGATACTCAACAAACACTGTCCCGGAATGGAAACTTGCACAACCATTAAGAATGATAGCTCACAATGGAGAAATAAATACTATAACAGCAAACAGAAACTTTATAAAAATTGTCGAACCTATCCTCAAAAACTCCCGTTTCGGAAGCAGAATAAAAGAAATTCTTCCTGTAATAAATTTTGACGAGAGCGATTCTGCATCCCTTGATAGAGTTTTTGAACTTATGGTGCTTGCTGGATACCAACCGGAAGAAGCGATAAGTGTTTTGATTCCTCCAGCTTATGAAATGATTGACCTAGACGACGAAGAGAAAGCATTTTTCCTCTACCATCTTCTCCTGATGAAACCCTGGGACGGGCCTGCCGCCGTGACCTTCACAGATGGAAAAGCAGTGGGAGGGAAATTGGACAGAAACGGCTTAAGACCGGCAAGATACGTAATAACCGATAAGGAAAAAATAATATTCGGCTCCGAAGAAGGGATGATAGATATAGATGAAAAACAGGTTATATCTCATGAAAGATTATTCCCGGGAGAAATGATTCTTGTTAATACGGAATTTGGTGAAATAGAAAGAAATAGAGAAATTTTAAAAAGAATAGCCCACCATAGAGATATGAGAAGGGAGATAAGAAGAAAACTATTCAAGCTTTCAGAATTAAAAAAAGAAACAGAAGATAGCAACATAGACAGCAAGAAACTAATAAAAGAGTTTGTAAAATTCGGATTCGCCAGAGAAGACCTTGAATTTATAGTTGACGAAATGGCCGAATACGGAAAAGAACCTGTTTTCTCAATGGGAGACGATACTCCATTTCCTTTTATGTCAAACTCACCGTTTTCACTGTTTAAGTTTTTCAAACAGAAATTTGCCCAAGTAACAAATCCGCCAATAGACCCAATTAGAGAAAGAGTTGTAATGTCTCTAAAAATAAGACTGGGTGGAAAAGTAAACTTTCTGGAACGAGATGGAAAGCTACCGAGAAGAATAGAGCTCGAATCCCCTCTCCTAAGCCCCGGACAGTTCAGCAAACTGAAAAATGCGGATTTCATAAAAATTAAAACATTCAAACTTGAATTTGAGTCTTCCCTTGAAAAAGGGATAGAGAAACTGTTGAACAATGTAAAAAAAGCGATAAAGGAAAATGAAATCGAAATAGTTATTCTTTCGGACAAAAATGTTGAAAAACCTATCCCGTCACTTCTCGCAGTCTCAGGTCTTCTAAACTTTTTAAAAGAAGAAAATCTTATGCACAAAATTTCGATTGTTGTTGAAACAGGAGAAGTAAAAACCACCCACGAAATAGCAACTCTTATCTCTTTCGGAGCAAGTGCCGTTTACCCGTTCCTTGTTTTCAACTATCTAAAAACAAGGGAAATAGAGCTTAACCTACCTTATGAAACATTGGCAAAAAACTACCGGAAATCTGTTGACAACGGACTACTAAAAATAATGTCAAAGATAGGAATCTCTCTTCTATCCTCCTATCACCTTAGTCAAAACTTCGACATAATAGGGCTATCTTCCGAAGTGGTTAACCGATTCTTTTCTCATACATTCTCACCTATAAACGGAATGACTCTATCCGATATAGAACGGGAAATTATAAAAAATTACG
>JALSLT010000064.1 GCA_026988135.1 Desulfurobacterium sp. | reverse complement strand
AGCTTTTAGGCCACTTATATATTCCCCCATAGGAAATCCCGCCATTGCAGCAGAGAAACCTCCACCTACTGTAATCAATAGGGAGGGAATGTTAATAAATGCTCCCGGACTTCCTCCAAGGACAATGGTAATTATAATCAGAAGAAAGGCTGCCCCAAGACCGATTAGTGTTGCTATATCCATTGAACACCCCGTTTTAAAAAGTACTTGTAATTCTTTATCGGTTTAAATGTCGAAAATTTTACCCGGATTTAGTATGTTGTTCGGGTCAAGAGCTTTTTTAACGGCCATCATTTTTTCGAGGGCTTCTCCAACTTCAAGAGGTAAAAATTCTTTTTTCATAAAGCCTATGCCGTGTTCTCCCGATACGGAACCTCCGATTTCTATTGTGAATCTGAATAGTTCTCTTACCGCCTTAAATACTCTTTCTTCTTCTTGAGGTTCGTACATGAAGTTTACATGAATATTTCCGTCTCCTGCATGTCCGAAATTAACCACCATAATGTCATATTTGCTTGCTATTTTATAGGTTTCTTTTATTAATTGCGGTATTTTACTTCTTTGGACTACTACATCTTCATTTATTTTTTTCGGTTTTAATTGAACAATAGCGGGGGAAAGCTGCCTTCTTGCTTTCCATATCTCTTCTCTTTCCGTTTCGGTAGAAGCTTTTTTTATTGTTCTTGCTCCTGTTTTTTTACATACATTAAGCGCTCTTTCTATGAGTGTGTTAACGATTTCTTTGCATCCGTCAACTTCGATAATTAGCAGCCCTTCCGCATCTGTTGGTAGTCCGAGTTTCGCGTATTTTTCTACGGCAATTATGGAGTTTCTATCAAGGAATTCCAAAGCTGTTGGGATTATTTTTGCTTTAAATATTTCAGCAACTGCTGAGGCAGCATCTTCCACTTTATCGAAAATTGCCATAGCTGTTCTTACTGCTTCCGGAGCCGGTATCAATTTTAGATATGCTTTTGTTATTATTCCCAGGGTTCCTTCCGAGCCTATTAAAAGGTCTTTTAGATTGTATCCTGCAACACTTTTTACGGTTCTTGCACCGAGGTTTGTTATTGTTCCGTCTGCAAATACTGTTTCAAGTTGCATAACATAGTCTTTGGTAACCCCGTATTTTACACATCTTGGACCACCTGCATTTTCTGCTATGTTTCCTCCGATGGTGGAGTATTTATAGCTTGAAGGATCGGGTGGGTAAAAAAGCCCTTTTTTTTCAACTTTCATTTGCATATCATAAGTAATAACTCCCGATTCAACCGAAGTTCCGAGATTATCTTCGTCTATTTCTATGATGTTATTCATTTTTTCTGTTGTAATTACTATTCCACCTTTTGTTGGAGCAGCTCCACCGGTTAATCCTGAACCGGCACCTCTTGGAAAGACAGGTATTAGTTCTTCGTTTGCATAAGATAAAATCTTTGATACGTCTTCCGGAGTTTCGGGAAATACCACTACGTCTGGAATACCTTTTCCGCCGGTTGGTGTTGCATCATAAGAGTATGATATGCAAAAATCCTGAGAATTTTTGACTTTTTCACTTGCAATTAAACTTTTAAGATGTTTGGCTATGTAATCTTTTCTTTTCATTCTGTCTCCTTGGTTTGGCATCTTTTAACCTTAAAGATAGTGTCGGGAAGTTTATCATTTTCTTTCCAATTTTCTACTGTGTATGTTAAAGAGCTTCCGTCTCTGTTTATAATTTGAAATGATATGGGATGTTCCGTTTTTTCTTTAAATATGACAATAACTTTTTTGTATCCCAGGTTTTTTTTCTTCGGAAGTAGTTCAAATG
>JALSLT010000063.1 GCA_026988135.1 Desulfurobacterium sp. | reverse complement strand
AAATATAGAGTTGGTAGAAGTACGTTATCTTTAACAGGAAGATAGGGAACGAGGTAGAATGATTGGAAGACGAATCCGATGTGTCTTCCTCTTAATTGTGAGATAGTATCGTCATTGAAAGAAGAAACATCCTCATTTTTGAAAAAATATTTACCGGATGTAGGTTTATCCAAAAAACCAATTATGTACATAAGCGTTGATTTTCCGGAACCTGAAGGTCCCATTATGGCTACAAAGTCTCCTTCGTCTATTTTGAGATCGATACCTTTGAGGACTTTTGTTTCAAGATCTCCCTGTTTAAAGCTTTTTGTTACGTTTTCCAGTCTGATAAGTTCCATTATTTCACCTTTACTTGAAGTGCAACCTTATCGCCTTGTTTAAGCCCGCTAATGATTTCCATATACTTGTCATCTGACCATCCGACTTTTACGGAGACTTCTTTTACTTTGCCGTTTAGAACTTTGTAAACCACGTATTTCCCTTTCTTCCACTTCACGGCTTCGTTAGGTACGATGAGGACATCATTTTTTGTTCCAATAACTATTTCATTATGAGTTGTCATGTTAAGTTTAAGGAGAGAGGCATTCTTAAAGCCTCTTACAACAACTATATAATAGACTACATTGTTTAAGACTGTTGGTTCGGGATATGTTTCGACAACTTTTCCTGTGAATTTTTTGTTTCTATAGGTGTCAACAGTGAAGATGACGTTCTGTCCTTTTTTTATTTTCCCGATTTCAGTTTCGTCAACGTATATCCAGTTTTCTAGTTTTTCGGGATCAAGTATTGTTACAAATTCCGGGGCGTTCATTCCTGCGACTACGGTTTCTCCTTCTTGAGTGGAAACATAAGATATGATGCCGGACTTCGGAGCATAGATGTAGGAGTAGGAAAATCTTATTTTTGCCTGTTTGTATTGAGCTTCCGCTTGGGAAAGTTTTGATTGATATTCGGATATCAGTTGTTCCAGTACCTTTTTTTCTTTTTGTAGATTGAGTTTGGCTTGTTTTACCGATTCTTCGGCAGCTTTAAAAGTCATTTTTGTGTTTTCAAAAGCTGTTTTTGCCTGTTTGAAATTGGCTTCAGTTGTAAATTTGTCTTTTAGTAGAGATTGCTGTTTTTCAAATTCCCATTTCTTTAAATTCATGTTGTGCCTTTCCGCTTCCAGTTTCGCTATAGCCGTGTTTAGACTAGCTTCAGCTGTTTTTATTGCGAGTTTTTGATTTGATATTTTTTTTGGATAAAGCTCTTTTGTTTCTTTTAGGTTTGCTTTTGCAATTTTGAGATTTTCTTTGAGTTCTCGGTTGTCTATGATTGCTATCAGGTCTCCCTTCTTTATTTCATCTCCTACTTTTACATTTTCTTTCTCAACGGTTCCCGATATTCTTGCTCCTACTTTGACTTTTGCACCGACTTGAGGTTTCATCATTCCCGAGGCTTCCACTATATTCCTAACCTCGCCTTTTTCTACCTTTACTGTTTTTACAGGTATTAGTTCCTTAGTTTTGCTCTTTTTTAGATAAAAGAAGCTACCTGCTGCTATGAGAAGTATCGCTATTATTCCAGCTAATTTTTTCACTTTAAGCCTCCAATAGTTCCTGTGCTTTTCAGTAGTTTATAGTAGGATATGTTGTAGTTCGTTTTGGTTGTTATGTATTGTTCCTCTGAATTTATTAGTTCCGAGTCGGCCGTTAAAAGGGAAACTATGTCCGATACTCCTGCTTTATATTCTTTAAGAGTTCTTGTGTATGATTGATTGGCAAAGTTAAGATAGGCTTGTGCATTTTTTAGATTTTCTCTTGCACTTTTAAAGTCACTGTAGCTATCTGATACTTCTTTGATAATGGAATTTTCTATCTTTTTTATCTCCAGTTGAGATATTTCCGCTTCTTTTTCAGCTGATAAATACCGGTATTTGGTTTTTTGAGAATCGAAAAACGGCCAGTTTAAATTTATGCCGATGTTTGCGTTTTCGTTTTCAAAGGAAAGATCATCACTTGTTCTGGTATATGAAGCTGAAAGAGTTACAGATGGTTTGTTCCCATCTTTTACCAATTTGGAAGTTAGTTTAGCTGTTTTAATGTTTATTTTTTGGATGGATATCTCTTTTCTGTTTTTTATGGCACTTTCTATGATTTTGTTTAGCGGTTGTATATTAAAGGAATCTTTAAGCACAATTTCAGGTTTTACCTCTTCTCGTATGTTTAAAAGATATTTTATGCTGTTCTCCAGTTTCCCGTATTCGTTTTTTGCCGAAACAAGATTTGCTTTTGCTTTTTCGAGATTTGCTCTTGCTTTCAGAACATCCGTTATGAGGACAAGTCCTGTTTCATACTTTTTTATAGCAACATTTAGTATCTTTTGGGCATTTTCAACGGCCCTGTTTCTTAGAGCTATTTTTTCCTGAGCGGCTTTTAATTGTAGCAGTAGGCTGATTCCTTCGTAATAAATTTCCTCGAAGTTCTTTCCAAGAGTTAAGTTTTCCCGGTCAATCTTTTTGTTATCTATTTCTATCGTTGTTCCCATTTGAAAATTCCAGATAACAGAGGAAATGGAAATTCCTGCAGAGAAGTTTTTCCCCCAAGTGCTTTGTCCTATGATTTCCGGATAAAAGAGATTTGCTGATGTTGTAAGGTTAAATTTAGGATAGAAGAGTTCTCTTTTGTCTCCTTTGAGAGAGAATTTCAGAGCCTCTATTTTCTTTCTTCCTTGTTGTATTTCGATATTTCCGTTTAATTTTGATTTTAGTTGGGATATTGTTAATCCGCTTGCAATTTTGGGAGTTAATAGGAGCAGAATTATCAGTTTCTTCATCGTTCTCCTTCCTGTGAATTACTGTTCATTATTGCTAGAATTTAGTTAGTTGCTCTGTTTATGTCAATATGTAATTTATTGTAATCAATAAATATTTGAAATTAGATGAAATAATTTTTCTCTTTTTAGAAACTTTTCCGTGTAGTTACATAAAGGGTAAATTTTCATTTTTCTTTCTATAGCGATTTTTACAAGTTCTTTGTTTAATTTTTTTGCAATACCTTTTCCCCTTTGACAGTCAGGAACATAGGTTGTTGTAACTATAAGTGTTTTTTTCTCTATTTTGAATTTAACAAATGCCTCTTCACCGTTATCAAATTTTATGAAGATTTTTTTATCTGTTTTTTCCATATTCATTTTCTTTTTCTCCATCTTTATGTTTGTCGATAAATATGAAGTGGCGTTTAAATTCTACTCCTTTCAAATTAAGCTCGATAATTTTCACTTTATAGTTTGCTATTTTTTCTAAAAAAGGTTCTTTTCCCCTGTAAATACACAATATTGCCCCGTTTTTAATAAGAAATTCTGTTAGTTTTGTTGCAGTTTTAGGGTTTTCTACCGCTCTCATGGTTAAGAGGTCGAATTTTTTATCTTTTATCTCTTCCACTCTTTTTCCGATAATTTCAACATTATGTAAATTCAATGCTCTTTTAACCTGTTCAAGGAAGACAACTCGTTTATGTCTGGGTTCTATAAGAGTAAATTTCGATTCGGGAACGGTTATTGCGAGGGGAATGCCAGGGAAACCGCCTCCAGAACCGATGTCGGCTATAAGTTTGTTTTTAAATGGAGTTTTAGATTTTTTAAAGGCTATTATGCCTGCTAAGGAATCGAAGAAGTGTTTTTTTTCAATACCCTCATCATCAAGAATAGAAGTTATGTTAATTCGTTTCCCCCATTTCTTCATGAGATTTTTATAGGTTTCAAATTTTTCAAGTTGTCCGTTTGTTATCTCTATTCCGTTTAGTTTACATAACTCTTTAAGCACTTTTATCCTCTTTTGAGGTTTTATGTTTGTTTATATAGATGGAAAGAACAGATATTGAGGCTGGCCTTATGCCTTCGAGTCTCGAAGCTTGCCCTAATGTTAAGGGTTTGGCTTCTATAAGTTTTTGTTTCTCTTCGGTTGATATGGGTATGGAGTTGTAATCAATAGTTTCGGGTATCTTTATGTTTTCTATTTTCCTGAATTTCTTTACATCTTCTATCTGTCTTTTTATATAGCCTTCATATTTAGTTTCTATTTCTGTTTCTTCCAATGCTTCTCTAACGATTTTTTCATCTGTTTCCGTAATTTCAATATTTATCAGTGGGATGATATTTTTCAATTTTACCTCAGGTCTTTTTAGTATTGAATAGCATGAAATAGCTTCTTTTACAGAGGTTGAGCTTTCTTTTTTAAGAATCGGATTTAGTACATCTGGTCTTAATTTTATCTCCTTTAGTTTCTCTATGAAGAATTGTACCAGTTTGTATTTTTTTTCTACTCTTTCGTATTGCTCTTTTGTTAACAGTCCGAATTTATATCCGTATTTTGCAAGGCGAAAATCTGCATTGTCATATCTTAATAAAAGCCTGTATTCGGCTCTTGAGGTAAAAAGCCTGTAAGGTTCTCTTATCCCTTTGTTAACAAGGTCATCTATCATTACTCCGATATAAGCTTCGTCTCTTCCGAGGATAAACTTTTTATCTGATTCTTTTGCGTAAAGGGCAGCATTTATTCCGGCTACAATTCCTTGTCCTGCTGCTTCTTCATAGCCCGTTGTGCCGTTTATTTGTCCTGCATTGAAAAGACCTTTTATTATTTTTGTTTCAAGAGTCGGGTAAAGGTGGGTGGGATCTATAAAGTCGTATTCGATTCCATAAGCAGGTCTTACTATCTTTGTGTTTTCAAGTCCCGGGATTGAGTGGATAATCTCAACTTGTACATCGTAGGGAAGACTTGTGGATGTTCCGTTGGGGTAAAATTCTATTGTGTCCCGTCCTTCAGGCTCGACAAATACATGATGTCTGTCTCTATCCGGAAATTTTACTATTTTGTCTTCTATTGATGGACAGTATCTTACGCCTGTTCCTGTGATAAGTTTTCGTTCTCCGTACATAGGGGAACGGTGAAGATTGTTTTTGATTATTTCATGAGTTTTGTTGGTCGTATAAGTAATATAGCAGGGTATTTGATCTATTTTTTTTGGTTCCGTTCGGAAGGAAAAAAGTGGAGCGGGTTCGTCTCCTGGTTGTTCTTCCATTTTTGAAAAATCTATAGTTCTTCCATCGATTCTTGTCGGTGTTCCTGTCTTTAGTCTTCCTACACGGAACCCGTGCTTTTTATAAAATTCAGATAGTTTATTTGCGGAAGGTTCCCACATCCTTCCACCTTCAAACTTTTCAAAACCGATAATAATTCTTCCTTTTAAAAATGTTCCTGCTGTGACTATTACTGCTTTTGCTCCGTATTTTACTCCTATATGGGTTACTACTCCTCTAACTTTTCCATTTTCGATAATTATGTCATCAACGATTTGTTGAATAATATGAAGATTGTCTGTTTGTTCTACGGTCATTCGCATTCTTTTTCTGTACGCTTCTTTATCGGCTTGAGCCCGAGGTGATCTGACCGCCGGACCTTTACGTTTGTTTAGAAGTCGGAATTGAATGCCGGTTTCATCAACGTTTTTTGCCATTTCTCCGCCAAGGGCATCTATTTCCCGGACAACAGTACCTTTTGCTACTCCACCGATTGATGGATTGCATGGCATTTCAGCTATTTTGTCAACATTTATTGTAAAAAGTGCCGTTTTGCATTCCATTCTTGCACTTGCAAGAGCAGCTTCACATCCGGCATGTCCTGCCCCTATAACTATTACATCGTATATTTCATCCCACACCTAAAACTCCAATATTACTTTTGTTCCTCTGTTTGCTTTTAAAAGTTTTGATGCTGCGTTCATATAGGCAACTATCTGGTAATGTCCTTCCGGATTTACAGAAACAAAGCAGGTCCCTTTTTTAAAGTTTTTTAATTGGGAAGTTACCGTTGTAATTTCTATTCCGTTTATAGTTGCTTTATTCGGCAATTTTTCAGTGTTTTCCATGTTAAGTATGAGGTTGCCGAAACTATCTATGTCTATGACAATGCATTCGAACTTTCCGGGGGATATTTCTTTGGGAGAAGGAAGTTTGAATTTTTTTAGGATAGAAATATCTCTTTCTTCACCGAGATAAAACGGTGATTGGAATTTTGCCAGCTGGGCAGCAATGGGTGCAAGCTGATTTCTTCCTCTGAAATGTCCTTTTCCTTGGATAAAGTAGTGATCTGCAACTATTTCGTAAACGGAATCGATAGGTTCTTCTTCAAACATTAGACTGGGAATTCCGTTATTCGGTGCTACTATATAATACTTTTCTGTTGAAACAATAATAAGTTCCGTTGAAGGGTCGGGGTCAACCGCTATTAAAAAAACAGTTCCTGACGGAAAGTATCTATAAGCCCATTTAAGTTTTATTGCGGCATCAACAATGTCGAACGGCTTTACCGAGTGGCTTATGTCAACGATGTTTGCTTCACTATTGTTGTTGTAAAGTGTGGCTTTTAAAGTGCCCACATAAGTATCCTTTGTTCCGTAATCGCTTATTATGGCTATGAGATTCTCCATCTTTTTCTCCGTGCATTTTGTTTACTATAATTCTAAACTATTTGACTTCAAATTTTACTTTTAAAGTTAGGTCGTTTAATTTTTTAATTTCATTTGGGAATGGCGGAAAAGGCGATGAACTGTAAATCGCATTGATTGCAGAATCGTTAAATAGGCTATCTTTTGAAAGTTTTTCTATGTTGAATGAGGTCATTTTGCCTTTTTTATTGAGGGTAAACGAAAGTTCAATTTTTAGTTTTTCGGATTTTTTAGAGCCGGTATATGGATTTTTCCAGTTTGCCATTATTTTTTCTTTTACTTTTAGTGCATATTTTGCTACCGGAGAACCTTTGACCTTCAGATCGGAAAAATTGCTTTTTCCATCTTTGCCGACACTATCACTAATAGAAAGGGAGTATTTGATGTTTCCCATTGCAGGGTTGTTTATTCTCTGGGATCCTGCAGAGTTTCTTCTTCCTGTCTTTACTATCGGTGATATTTTTGTCGTTCCTTTTTTAGTACTTCTATTTGGGATTATTGTGTTTTTTGTCTCTCCCTTTGAATTTTTTTTGATTTTCATTCCCCGAGGTATTTCGACCTTATAGTTCCCGCCCGATACGGTTGTGGATTTTCCCTGGTTGCTTTTAAGTGATATTAGGTTGGAGTCGATTTCTGTATCAAGGCTAAAAGCGTTGAAATTTATAACTTCGAATTCGGATGTTTTGAATACGGTGCCTTTGAAATGAATAATTGCGAGAAACAAAATATGAATAGATAGTGACACCGAAAAAGCGAAAATGTCTAACTTTCTATAGTCTTTCTCAAAACTCTCTTTATTCAATATTTTTCCCGAGATAATGTGGATTTGGAGCGGGCGACGAGGTTTGAACCCGCGACCCTCAGCTTGGGAAGCTGATGCTCTGCCAACTGAGCTACGCCCGCTCTATTGTTTCAGTAAAAAATGATAGGATATACTTGATTAGAATTCAAGTTTTTCTGCTATATTTTTCTGTTTGAAACCAAAAAATTTGGAGGAGTTGTGAGTTTAAAATTTTTTACTGCTGGGGAATCTCACGGAAAAGGTATTTTTGCATTTCTCGAAGGTGTTCCTGCTAATTTTGAAATCGATTTCAATTTTATTAACAATGAATTGAAAAGACGACAGGGGGGATACGGACGGGGCGGAAGAATGAAAATAGAAAAAGATAAGGTTGAATTTTTATCCGGAGTTAGACTTGGGAAAACTATCGGTTCTCCGATTCTTATGGCTGTTTGGAATAGGGATTATGAGAACTGGAAAGATGTTATGAAGCCTGAGAAAGGTTCTATTTTGGAAGATAAAAAAGTTTTAAAACCAAGGCCGGGACATGCTGATTTGACAGGTTGTTTGAAGTATCGTTTCGATGATGTGAGAAATGTGCTTGAACGTTCGTCTGCGAGAGAGACTGCCGGTAGAGTGGCTGCCGGTGCTTTGTGTAAAGATATTTTAAGGCATCTCGGTATTATGATAGGAAGCTATGTTATAGGAATTGGGGAGATTTCAGTTTCCGAAGATATGTATTGTAGTATGGATTTTTTAAATAGATTTGAAAATGCGGAATCTTCGGAGTTGAGACTTCCTGTTAAAGATGAAAAATTGGATAGGGAAATTAAATCTTATATAGAAGCTATGAAGGAGAAAGGAGAGAGTCTCGGTGGTATTTTTGAGATTTTTGCCCTTAATATTCCGGTAGGTCTTGGCTCTCATGTTCAGTGGGATAGAAGATTGGATGGCAAAATAGCTAAGGCCATGATGAGTATTCAAGCGATTAAAGGTGTTGAAATAGGTATGGGGTTTGGAGCTGCCCTAATTCCCGGTTCGAAAGTTCATGATGAAATTTTTTATGATGATGAGAAAGGGTTTTACAGACAGACTAACCGGGCCGGTGGACTTGAAGGTGGCATGACAAACGGTGAGCCAATCTGCGTTAAATGTGCTATGAAGCCTATACCTACTCTTTACAAGCCGTTGAGAAGTGTTGATTTGAAAACGAAAGAACCTTATGAGGCATCGATTGAACGTTCCGATATTTGCGCAGTACCGGCAGCAAGTGTTGTTGCTGAGTCGATGCTTGCCATAACTATTCTTGGAGAGATAACAGATATGTTCCATTCCGACGATTTTGGATTTCTGAAAGAGTTTCTTGAACTGTATAGAAAAAAGTTTGAACGAATGTAAAAATTTTGTAAAATTCTCTTATAAATCTTCTGAACACGGGGTGAAGGTATGTATAGGATACTGAAGAAACGGGAGCTTGCCGAAAATGTTGATGAGTTTGTTGTCGAAGCTTCGGAGATTGCGAAGAAAGCTGAACCGGGACAGTTTGTGATTGTCAGAATATCAAAGAAAGGTGAAAGGATTCCTTTGACTATTGCTGAGAAAGATTGTGATGCCGGGACTATAACTTTGATGGTTCAAAGGGTTGGAAAAACGACTTTCCATCTTTCTTGTCTCGAAGAGGGACATGTTATTACCGATGTTGTAGGTCCCCTGGGAAAGCCTACTCACTTAGAGAAATGGGGGCATGTGGTATGTATAGGTGGAGGTCTCGGACTTGCTCCTGTCCATCATATAGCTCAAGGTGTTAAAGATGCGGAAAATAGAATAACTACGATTATGGGATTCAGAAGGGAAGATTTGGTTTTCTGGGAAGAGAAAATGAAATTGATTTCGGACAGACTTATTGTTACGACAAATGATGGTTCTTATGGCATGAAGGGGCTTGTAACTGATGCTCTTCAAGAGCTTATAGATAGCGGGGAAGAGATAAATATGGTTATAACTGCCGGCCCTGTTCCTATGATGAAGGCAGTAGCAGAGTTGACAAAGAAATATCGCATACCTACGGTAGCTTCTCTTAATCCAGTAATGGTCGATGGTACCGGTATGTGCGGTGCGTGTAGGGTTACTGTAAACGGAGAGGTAAAGTTCGCTTGTGTTGATGGACCTGAATTTGATGCCCATAAAGTTGAGTTCGATGAGCTTATCAATAGATTGAACATGTTTAAAACACTTGAAGGTGAAGCTTTAAAGGAATTTCAGAAAAAACATTGCGGTTGTGGAAAGGAGTAAGTTATGGGTAAAAAGGAGATAAGAAAAGAGAAAATTCCTGTTCCTGAAAGGTCTGCCCGGGAAAGAATAAAAGATTTTAAAGAAGTCAAATTGGGTTATACTCCCGAATTAGCTATTGAAGAAGCTAAAAGATGTATTCAATGTCCGACAGCTCCTTGCGTTGAAGGATGTCCCGTTAGAGTTCCTATTCCTCAGTTTATAGAGCTTATAGCAGAAGGTAAGTTTGTAGATGCTGCGAGAAAAATAAAAGAGGAAAATGTTCTTCCTTCTATTTGTGGGAGGGTGTGTCCTCAAGAAGACCAATGTGAGAAGGTTTGTGTTGTCGGCAAATTAGGTCAGCCGGTTAATATTGGTGCTTTGGAAGCGTTTGCCGGAGACTATGAAGCTAAAGTCGGTGTAGAAAAACCTAAAAAGGCAGAGTCAACAGGTAAGAAAGTAGCTGTTATCGGTTCCGGTCCGGGAGGTATAACTTGTGCTGCGGATCTTGCGAAACTGGGGCATTCCGTTACTATATTTGAGGCTTTACATGAGCCGGGAGGGGTTCTTATATACGGAATTCCCGAATTTAGACTTCCTAACGAGATTGTTTATGGAGAGCTTGATGTACTTAAAGAGCTTGGTGTGGAAGTCAAACTCAATTATGTTATAGGAAAAACAAAGGTTCTTGAAGAATTAAGAAATGAGTTTGATGCGGTATTTATCGCTTCCGGAGCCGGTCTCCCATATATGCTTAATATTGAAGGACTTAATTTAAACGGTGTATATGCTGCTAATGAATTTCTAACAAGGGTTAACCTTATGGGAGCTTACAGATTTCCCGATTATGATACTCCTGTGTTTACCGGAAAGAGAGTTGCCGTTATAGGTGGTGGTAATACTGCGATGGATGTTGCCAGGACTGCCAAAAGATTAAATGGGGTTGAAGAGGTTTACATAATCTATAGACGTTCTGAAAAGGAAATGCCTGCGAGAGTCGAAGAGATTCATCATGCACAAGAGGAGGGAGTTGTATTCCAGACACTTACAAATCCTGTTAAATTTCTTGGAGAGAATGGATGGCTTAAGGGTATAGAGTGTGTCAGGATGGAGCTTTCGGAACCTGATGAATCGGGAAGAAGGAGACCTATTCCGATTGAAGGTTCCAATTTCGTTATAGATATTGATGCAGCTGTTCTTGCTATCGGTCAGGGCCCAAATCCTATTGTGATGGAAGGTGTTGATGGGCTTGATATAGGTAAATGGGGTCAGATTGTTGTTGATTCCGAAACATGCAAGACGAGCCTCGAGGGTGTATTTGCCGGCGGTGATGTTATTCATGGTGGTTCAACGGTAATTCAGGCTATGGGTGATGCAAGGAAAGCAGCAGCGGCAATTCATGAATATCTATTTGAAAACTAAAAACCGGGGAGGAAGTACTTCTTCCCCTCTATTTTTTCACCTCTTTACCTATTTTCTCTTCTATAGATTTGATTTTCTGTGTTAGGCGTTTACTTCTGTTTTTTCTGATGTCAAATTTTACTGTGGAGTAAATCCTGCTACAATCATGCTCAAGTTGCTCGTATGCTTTTTTTAAAATCTCAATAGCTTCATCCATGGTTTCTGTTTCAAATACAGTTCCCATAGGGGTTAGTTTGTATGTTATTCCTGACTCGTCTATCATTTTAATAATTCTACTAACATATTTACTTACACTTTCCCCTTTGTCTGTTGGGAACATAGCGAATTCTACAAGTATAGACATGGTTTTCTCCTCCTGAAATTTTGTAAAAATTTTGTAAAAAAATAGTTGTTTTGTCTTGTAAAAATTTTGTAAAAAATATATAATCCATTCTGGGAAGATGATACTACTCACTAATAATTTTAGTGTAAATAAAGAAAGTTTGAAATAGGCAGAAAACAAAATTTAAGGAGGAAGAAGATGACAGAAAAACCAACCATCGCTTGGACAAAAGTTGATGAGGCTCCGGCGCTGGCAACATATTCTTTGTTGCCAATCATTAAAGCTTTCACAAAACCTGCAGGTGTGGAAGTTGAGATAAGGGATATCTCCCTTGCCGGTAGAGTGCTTGCGCAGTTTGGAATTATTTCGGATGACCTTGCTTTCCTTGGAGATCTTGTATGGAAAGCGGAAGCAAACATAGTTAAACTTCCGAACATTTCAGCTTCTCTCCCTCAGCTTATTGATACTATAAAGGAACTCCAGTCTCAGGGCTACGAGATTCCGGATTATCCTGAAAATCCTCAAACAGGAGAGGAAAAAGAGATAAAGGCAAAATATGATAAATGTATAGGTAGTGTTGTTAATCCTGTATTAAGACAGGGTAACTCAGATAGACGTATTGCTCCGCCTGTTAAGGAGTATGCTAAAAAACATCCTCACAGAATGAGTGAAGTTTCTCCTAAATCTGAAAGTTATGTTGCTCATATGAAAAGTGGAGATTTTTATGAGCATGAGAAGTCTGTTACGCTTGATAAAGATACAAAATTAAGATACGAATTTGTTGATAAAAATGGGAATGTTACTGTTCTTAAGGAAATGGATGTCGAAAAGGCTGATGTTATTGATGCAACCTATCTTAGCAGGAGAGAACTCAAAGAGTTTCTTGACGAAGTTATAGATGACGTGAAAGAAAAAAATATTCTCTTCTCGCTTCACGTAAAAGCAACGATGATGAGGGTTTCCGATCCTGTTATTTTTGGTGATGCGATAAGGGTTTTCTACAAGGAGCTTTTTGAAAACTTTGGGAAAGAGCTTGAAGATATTGGATTTGACCCAAATAGAGGACTTTCTGACCTTGAAGAAAGACTTTCGAAACTTCCGTTGGAAAAGCAGGAAGAGATAAAGAAGACGATAGAAGAGATTTATAAAAAACAGCCAAGACTCTATATGGTTGATTCAGACCAGGGCATCACAAACCTTCACAGACCAAACGATGTGATTGTTGATGCTTCTATTCCTGCTGTTGTTAAAAACGGCCTTAAGGGATGGGGGCCATCAGGTGAAACAGATGATTGTGTTATAGCCGTTCCGGACCGCTCCTACGCAACAATGTACAGTGAAATTGTTGAAGATATAAAAGTTCGCGGCCAGTTTGACCCTACAAAAGTGGGAACTGTTCAAAACGTTGGTCTTATGGCTATGAAAGCTGAAGAGTACGGTTCTCACGATAAAACTTTCTTTCCGCCGGCTGACGGTGTAATAAGGGTTGTTGATGAAGATGGAAACGTTTTCCTTGAGCATGAAGTTGAAGCGGGAGATATCTACAGAAGCTGCCATACAAAAGATATTGCAATCCGTGATTGGGTTAAACTTGCCGTTAATAGGGCAAAAGAGTCAGGATATCCGATAGTATTCT
>JALSLT010000062.1 GCA_026988135.1 Desulfurobacterium sp. | reverse complement strand
AAATCGCAAAAGACATAATGTCCTCCCCTCCCACCATATTAACGGAAGATACAGACGTCAAATCGGCACTCTCTTTCCTTATGAAGCAAGGGATAAACGCAGCTCCGGTAATTGATGCAAACGGAAACATATCCGGAATAGTAAACAGAAACTTAACAGACAAAGCCATCCACATGGGAATGGAATCCGAACCCATTCATATAATAATGGAAAGAGATTTTGAGCAGGTTGAACCCGAAACAGCCGTTGATGAAATTGAAGATATTATCGTTAATAACCAACAAACCCTCGTCCCGGTCACCGAAAACGGAAAAGTTACGGGAATAATAACCCGAACGGATATTCTCATAAATCTTTACAAAAATGTTATCGATGAATCACAAAGATTTTATAGAAAAAGATTAACATCAACCCCCGGATACAAAAATGTAAAACAGATTTTGAAAGAAAAACTCCCCGATGAAATTTACAAACTTCTTGAAAAAATCGGAGAAATAGCAGACAAAGAAAAAATTAACGCTTACGTAATTGGAGGTTTTGTAAGAGATTTAATAATCGGAAGAAAAAATCTCGACGTAGATGTTGTAGTTGAAGGAGATGCTCCGGCTTTTGCCAAAAAAATCGCCAAAGAACTCAAAGGGAGTCTCCACACATTCGAAAAATTTAAAACAGCAACGGTAACCATAAATAATGGATTTAAGATAGACTTCGCATCAGCAAGAACAGAAATATATCATGCACCGGGAGCACTTCCGGAAGTTGATACCGCACCTTTAAAAAAAGATTTATTCCGAAGGGACTTCACAATAAACACGCTTGCCATAAAAATAAACAGGAAAGACTTTGGCAAACTAATAGATTTTTTCAACGGCTTAAAAGACATAAAAGAGAAAAAAATCAGAGTTCTTCACGCTTTAAGTTTTGTTGAAGACCCAACACGAATTTTAAGAGCCTTACGATTCGCAATAAGATACCGTTTCGATATAGGAAAACACACGGAAAAACTTCTAAGAATCGCAGTAAACAAAAACCTGTTTAGAACAGTGGAAGGAAAAAGAGTATATCTGGAACTCAAACATATCTTCGAAGAAGATAACCCTTTAAGAATCGTAAATAAAATGAAAGAATATGATATTTTAAAATCGATAAGCCAAGGGATAAATTGGGACAAAAGGAAAAAAGACCTTTTTGAAAGAATAAGAAAAGTTATAAACTGGCATAAACTAACTTTTGGAAATAGAAAAAAAGTTGTTTATCCTACTCTTTACTTTGCAGCCTTTCTTGAAGGAGTTCCGGGAAAAGAGCTTAATAGACTTTTTCAAAACCTATCCATTCCCGATGACGAGCTAAAAATCATAAAAAACCTTATCTACAGAGGCAAACAGTTAGTTAAGCAAATAGAGAAGGGAAATTTCACAAACAGCGCTCTATATAAACTCCTAAAATCGGAGAAAGATGAAATGCTCCTTTATATTGCGGCAAAAACGGAAAATGAAAAATTGATGTTAAAATTACTCGACCTTGTAGGAGAATGGAAAGAGATGAAACTTGCCATTACTGGTAACGACCTGAAATCTTTCGGACTTAAACCGGGGCCGGAATTTAGAAAAATACTGGAAAACCTAAAAGAGAAAGTTATAGACAAAAAAATCGGCAACACTTATGAAGAACTTATTGAAAATCTCAAGCAAGAACTTTCAAAAACTTCATAACAACCGTTTTTTCACCAAAATCGGCGAAATATGCGGTAATTTTCGCCATTTCACCGGTCCCCTCAACTCTTTTAACAATACCCTTCCCAAACTTTTTATGAAAAACAATCTTCGGTTTTTTCTTTTTTAAACCAGAAGGAGAAGAAAAAGCAGGCTTAGCATTTAAAGCACCTGATTTTTCCATAGCTCTCTGTTTCCTTCCAACTTTTTTCAAAAGGTGAACAGGTATCTCCTCTGTGAATCTCGATTTTTCCGAAGGTCTATAACTACCAAAAAATCTTCGACTTTTCGCATAAGAAAGGATTAAGATTTTTTTCGCCCTGGTTATGGCAACATAAAACAATCTCCTCTCTTCTTCTATCTGCTCGCTGCTATCAAGAGAACGGGAATGGGGGAATAAACCTTCTTCCAGGCCTGAGATGAAAACAACCGGAAATTCAAGCCCTTTGGAAGCATGAATAGTCATTAACGTTACCTTTTCATCATCCTCAATCTCATCCTGATCCGAGGACAGTGTTACAGTATTTAAAAATTCAAGATAGAGCTCTTCCCCTTTTAACCCGGTTCTATCTGAAAACTCTTCGAAAGTGTTTCCCAACTCAGTTATATTATCAACTCGAGCTTCCCAATCTTCTCGGTACTCCTTCCTTAGATAATCTTCATACCTGGTAACGGAAGTTATAAACTTGACAAGCTGATAAGGTTTTAAGTGACTGAGTTTCTCCCTTCCCTCTTCAATTATATGGATAAGCTCTCTTAAGCCTTCCCTTTGTCTAACTGAAGATTCTTCAAGCGACTTTTTTAAAGCCTCAAGATTTGAAACTCCTTCATCAAGATATTTTTTAACTCTCTCCTCAGCAGCAGTTCCAAGACCTCTCTTTGGAGTGTTCAAAACCCTGAAAACGGAAAGCTTATCCTCATCGAAAAGAATAACCCTAAGATAAGCGATAATATCCTTTATCTCTTTTCTTTCATAAAATCTCAGCCCGCCTATTATCTGATAATTTACTCCCTGTCTCCGCAAAGTATCTTCTATTATCCGCGATTGAGAGTTTGTCCTGTAAAACACGGCTATCTCGGAAGGTTTAACATCCGTATCTATTAACTTCTTAATCGTTTTTCCAACAAAAAGCGCCTCTTCCTGGTCATTTACAGCTTCAAAAAGCCTTATAGATTCCCCATCCTCATTATCGGTAAAAAGCTTCTTTCCCTTTCTTATAGTATTATTCCCTATCACTGCATTGGCAGCAGTAAGAATTACTCCGGAACATCTATAGTTTTTTTCAAGCTTTACAACTTTAGCCTCGGAAAAATCTTTTTCAAAGTTGAGAATATTACTTATGTTTGCACCTCTCCACGTATAGATACATTGGTCCTCGTCACCAACAACACAAACATTCCCTTTCTCAATAGTTAGAGCCTTTATTATCTCATACTGAATGCCGTTAGTATCTTGATACTCATCAATCAACACATATTTGAAATAATCAACATACCTACGGTGAATATCTTCATGCTCTGTTAAAAGTTTCTTTCCATAGAGAAGAAGATCATCAAAATCAAAAGCGTTCATCTCTTTCAATTTTTTATCATAAATCTCAAAAATATCGAGAAATCTATCGTAACCCTTATACTCAAAACTTTCAGGAGATACAGTCCCGTTTTTAACATTACTTATCATAGAACCTATTAAAAACGGATTGTAAAACTCCGTATCAACATTTATCTCTTTAAGAATCGTCTTAAGAAGACTCTTTTTATCATCGGTATCCAAAATAAGAAAGTTGGGCTTAAAACCAACCCTTACGCTGTGAGATTTTAAAAGCTTTACACAAAACGCATGAAATGTGGAAACGAAAACCTCGGCTTTACCGTTCAAAAGCTGCTCAACCCTCTCTCTCATCTCTCTCGCAGCTTTATTGGTAAATGTTACCGCTAAAATCCTTTCCGGCTCATAACCGAATTTTTCTATCATATAAGCAATTTTATACGTAATTACTCTCGTTTTTCCCGAACCGGCTCCCGCAAGGATGAGTAGAGGAGAATCAAAATAGGTAACGGCTTCTTTCTGCTGAGAGTTAAGACCTTCCACAAGTTTATTTATCATTTGACCTCTTCTATCCTGGCACCTTCATCATCAACATCAAGAACCAGATACCTTGACTCTATTCCGAGACTTTCAAAAACATCACACATCGCTTTTCCGATTCTCTCAAAATTATCATCGGCAAAAGCCCCTATACAACTACCAGCTCCGGAAAGGTACACGGCATAAGCCCCTTCCTTATAACCTTGAGAAAATACATCCCAAAATCCCGGAATAATATCACCCCTGTAAGGTTGGTGAACACGGTCTTTAACAGCCTCTTTAAGCAGAGAAAAGTCTTTTTTCTGAAGTGCTCCCATTAAAAGGGCCGCCCTTTGAATGTTGAAAATAACGTCTTCTTTCGAATAACCAGGAGGAAGAACCGCTCTTGAATCTTCCGTTGATAAAAAAAGCTCGGGAACAATAATTACGGCCTTTAATTCTCGTGGAAAGTCAAGCTTAACATAGGAAAGGTCCCCGTTTGTAGCAGCAACGACAAATCCACCGGTATAAGCAGGTAGGACATTGTCAGGATGAGGTTCGAATTTAAAGGCCACATCTATAACTTCAGGAAGAGAAAGTTTCTTTTCCGAAACCCTTTCAGCAGCTAAGATACCTCCGACTATTGCCGTAGCCGAACTTCCCAATCCTCTTCCCAAAGGTATCCTATTGATAAGCTTAACACTAATCGGTTGTTCTTCAGAAAGATATTCCATAGTACTTTTATATGCTCTCATAAAGAGATTTCTGTCATCTGTCGGCAGTTCTTCTGCACCTTCACCTTGAATCTCTACTTTATAAGTTGAAGAAGACTCTACAATAAAATCATTATAAAGGGTAAGGGCCAAACCGATGGCATCAAAACCGGGGCCGAGATTGCTCGTCGAAGCCGGTACAGAAACTTTAAAACTCATCACTCCTCCAAATATTACATTTAACGGAAAGATAATAACCGTGAAAACAGGAAAAATCAAGGGTTTTGAGAATTGACGCTCATAACTTTGACATCTATTTTCTTGAAAAACTCAGCTCCGTTTCCTTTAAACAAAATAGAGCCGATAGAAACCGGCGTTTCCGACGAAAATTCGAATATAACCGTATCGGGTGAGTTTACGAACCCAATCAAGCTCTTTTTCAAATTCGGCGAAATATTTCCGTCACTCTCTATCCTTGAAATCACCTTCTTCTTTACCACCTCTGGAGACAACTTCTTATATTTTGAAACAGCTAAAACAGCTCTTTTAAATAACCCTCTATCTTTATAAATCAATCTTCCGTGTTTTAACTTGATAGAAAGCATTCTGAAAATTAGCGTTTCAAGAGAATCCCCTTTTTTTACCACAGGAACATCGGAAAGCTCAGATGTTAGACTAATACTTCCCACACCATCCACATCAAGTTTGAATTTATTTAAATCAAAACTTCTATCTTCTTTATTAAAAAAGTAGTCTATCGAAAAATCTCCGGTAAAATTCCCCTGATAATCAAGCAAACTTATGAAGTAATCAACTTCGGGAGAAATTGAAGATATTGGAAAGGTGAAATTTTCAAGCTTTAAACCGAGGTAATAAGGAATCTTATGATTCCTATCAACTTTATAAAAAAGAGCTTCCTTTATAGTTATCGGTTTTCGATACTTATTTTGAATTATTCGAATATTTTCAAGTTTTATAGTTTTAGAAAAGAGAGAAACATCACAGTCTTCATACTTTATATCTGTTTCAGGCTTTAAGGCTTCTATTTTTCTATCAATTTTCCGAGTAACTTTTTTTGTAACATAATAATCTGTTGCAAAATAAACACCCATCAAAATTGAAACGAAAACAGCAAGAAACAATCCGATTTTTTTCAACACTATTTCGTCTCCCCAATCTCTATTTTGACAGTAAGAATAAATAAAATTTTGTTAAAAAGCTACTCTTTTAGTTCAAAAAGAGCTATTAACTTATTTTTCAACTGTTCAGGAGTTATCGGCTTTGCAAGAAACTCATCAAAAAGCTCTTCGAATTTTCTGAATTCCTCAGGATACATAGTAAGAGCAACAACTTTGGTATCAAGCTGCTTCTCTTTTATAAACTTCGCAATATCTATACCGAGACCATCTCCGAGATTTATGTCCGTAATGACAATATCGTAATATCCATTTTTCAAAAAAGACAAAGCCTCTCCGAGAGATTCCGCCTCAACTATCTCTTTAAAACATAAACTTTTAAGCTCTTTAGATACCAGTTTAAAGGTTTCTCTCATTACAAGTCTTGTAAAAAGGACATCTTCTACAACTAAAACAGTAATACATTTTTTACATTCCGGCTGCTTGCAATATTCGGAAGAAATATTTTTAACAATCTGATAAATTTCTTTTTCCGATTCTTTTTTTTTAAATCCTATAATAGCTATATTCCCATTTTCCAATTTAAAACCGTAAAGGAATAAATCATCATAATTCATATAGTAAAAGTTACTATCCTCCATTAAGAAACCTTCGATAAAGATTCCGATAACATCTTTATCTATCCCCTTTTCTCTATTCACTACTTCAAGAACCGATTTTCCGAAAAGATCTGCTATATTTGCAAAAACAAAATCCTCTCTTTTTACTATTTGAGAAATAAGTGTTCTGAAAAAATCAACAGCATCACCGGAAACCGGTTCGTCTATTGAAACCTCACTAAATTTCTCTTTCTCCAAAACTTTGTCTTCTATCGCCTTAACAGAGGAAAGAATTTTTTCTATCACAGTTTTATGTTGCTTTTCAACTACCTGCGACGGAATTTCCGAAGGATTAAGAGAATTTTCTATTTTTTTGACTACTTCCCCTTTCTTAAAGATTAAAGTTACAACTTCTCCGGAAGTCTTATAATACTCTGTTTGCACATGATAAACGCTACTGCCTATTCTTATGTTATCGTTTTTTGAGAGAGTAGTACCATCCATAATCGAAACTCCATTTTTCAAATAGCAACACCTGCAAATCCTAACAGACTAAATATAACCTCGAAAAAAACCGTTATCAAGTAATATCAGAAGACAAATAGGCAGAAACTCTGTTTTTACCCTTTCTTTTGGAAAGATAAAGAGCATCGTCAGCCCTTTTTATAGCTTCATCAAATTCCTTGGAAATATCTATCTCCGCCACCCCAAAACTTGCTGTAACCCTTACACCGCCACAATCACAATCCTCTATGCACTTACGTAATTTTTCCGCTATTTTCAAAGCTTTCCGTAAATCCACATGAGGACATACAATAATAAACTCTTCTCCGCCCCATCTAACAAACTTATCACAAGTTCGTATATTCTTCATTACAACTTCTGAGACTCTTCTAAGCACTTCATCCCCTTTGCAATGGCCAAAAGTATCATTTACCTTTTTAAAATCATTAATATCAAGCATTATAACCGAAATCGGGTAATCATATCGCTTCGCTTTTTCTATTTCATCTTTTATAAAATCGCTAATTCCATATCTATTAAATGCACCTGTCAGCGGATCCTTCACCGAAACCTCAATAATATTCAAGAAATTTTCCTCAATTATCCGTTTTAAAATATATGAAGCTACTGAAAAAACATATATAAAGACACCAAGGTTTGTAAAATAGTAAATTAAAGTCCTTAAACTATGTTTATGATAAATAGACCCTACATATAGAAAACCTAAAACAAACAAAACAACAAAAACAACTGCATCTTTTAAAGGTAGAAGAAAAATTGAAAGCATCGGAACCGTAGCAAACCACATATAAAGGGGATGTTCCCCTTGAAGTAAAATACTAAAACAAACGATAAATACTGATATGGTAAACAATAAAGCCGAAGGATAGAAATACCTCAAATAGTAACAACCTATAGCACACAAGTTAAAACCGATAGCAATAAGCATACCGTTTTCAATCAAAGATTTATTAAATAGGACCGCAGGCAGAAAACCTGCCAATACAAAGCATACAAGTGTTACAACCTCTATATTTTTCAAAAAGGAAGCTCTGTATGGAAACAGAGTATAGTATCTATTCTTAGAGTTGATTTTTCTTGTAAATTTTCCAATCACACCCTTCCCCCCCCCATAAAGGATATATTAATTATACCAAGAACATGAACATGCTAAATATTTAAATATTATTAAACCGGAGAAAAAGATGATAAAGGGTAGAAATCTGTTATGCGAAGTAAACGTAAAAGATATAGCATTCATAAACGCAATATTTGAATGGTACCACGAAATCGGAACAGTCAGAACGAGAGATAAGAAAAAAGGACTAATAGAAATATGGCTATCACCGAATTTCTTTGAAGAAGGATTGAAGGTGGTGAATTATTTAAAAAATGGTAAATTTGTGGAAAAGATTGAAGTTTTAGAAGAGATTGGAGATAACTGGCACAAGAAATAGAAAAGCCCCCTTCAAAGGGGGCTTTTTATCGGACTAATCAGTTCTTATTTAAAAACTACTTCACTCCAGTAACCTTTTATCATACTTTTAACTTCTTTTGGAAGCGGAACATAACCGAGTCTTGCAGCAGCATCATCTCCGTTCTTGAATGCCCAATTAAAAAATTCCGTTACAAGTTTGTTTCTTTCTTTCTTCTCTTTTGGAAGAAGAATCATTGTAGCAACTGTAAGCGGCCAGCTGTTTTTTCCCGGAGCAAGGAGAAGGTTTCCGTCAATATAGAAATGTGTCCTCTTAGTCCACTTTCCGTGAGCAGCTGCAGCTTTAAAAGTCTCGTCACTTGCTTTTACCCAATGGCCATCAGATGTTTTAAGAACAGCAGCAGAAAGCTTGTTCTGCTTCTTATAAGCATACTCAACATAACCGATAGCACCCGGAATTCTTTTCACGTAGTTTGTTACACCTGCGTTTCCTTTAGCTCCAATTCCTGCAGGCCACCTAACAACCTTTCCGTACCCAACTTTTCCTTTCCATGTAGAAGAGATATGAGCAAGCCAATATGTAAAGTTCCATGTTGTACCGGAACCTTCAGCTCTATGAACAACAGTTATAGGAAGGTGCGGAAGTTTAACATAAGGGTTATCTGTTTTAATTTTAGCATCATCCCAATATTTTATTTTACCCAAGAAAATATCGGAAACTGCTTTGTTTGAAAGCTTAAGCTCTGCATCTCCAACACCTGGAAGATTGTAAACAACCATAATAGAACCGATTACAGCCGGAAACTGATAAAGCTTTCTTTTTCCAAGATCAGCAGGCTTCAACATCTTATCGGAACCGCCAAAATCAACAACTCTATCTGTTACCTGCTTTATACCGCCACCAGAGCCAATTCCCTGATAGTTCACTTTGTTACCTGTAGCCATCTTGTACTCTTTAGCCCATTCAACATAAACCGGATACGGGAATGTAGCTCCAGCCCCATTAATAGTGTAAGCCTTTGCAGATACCGCTGATCCCGCTACTGTTCCTACAGTCACTGCAGCTGTAAGTGCCGCAACTGCAACTTTCTTCATCTTTTTCATATCTTTCCTCCTAAGAAGTTTCAAATTTTTTTCGAAATTTGCTAATTAAAATATCTCACAAAAATTGTTAAGAAGTCGTTAAGAAACTGTCGGAATCTTAACAAAAAAAGCTGTTCCTTCTCCTGCTCTTGAACAGAAATCGATTTCCCAGCCATGATGTTTAGCTATAGTCTTCACAAGAGAAAGACCTATACCCAATCCGGGACTCTCTTTCGATTTCACAAATTTTTCAAAGATGAAAGGTTGTAAATCTTCAGGAATTCCCCTTCCTGTATCTTTAACCTCAACAACAACAAATTCATCTTCCCTATAAATTTTCAGTAAAATCTCCCCCTCTTCGGTAAACTTCACAGCATTATCAAGAAGATTTATTATCATCTGGCAAAAAAGAATCTTTTCAGCTACGACCACCACTCCGTTCTCAACATCAACCATAAACTTTACTTTCTTCACTTCCAGTTTACGAGAGATTTGAGAAACCAACTCCTTAATCACTTTCCCAACATCTATCGACTCAAACTTTCCCTTCTGCCCTTTCATCAATAGACTCACCGAATTAACAATACTAATAACTCTATCCACCTGGTAAATTACCTTTTCGGTAAGTTCCGATTCAAACTCGAGAGAAAGAAGCTCCACATAACCTTTTATCACAGTTAATGGAGTTTTAAGTTCGTGAGATATAGTTGAAATTATCTTCTTTTTAAACTCTTCTATACAAACATCACTGGTAATATCCTCTATTTCAAGAAGAAAAAAATCGCCGGCCTGTTTTCCTGTTATTTTCAGATTTCTCCCCTCATCCTCAAATTCAGCCACTCCTCTCTCTTTTCCTTTCTTTAAAGATTCATAAAGTTTAATAATGGAAAGGAAAGGATATTTATCCCAAATCTTCTCATCACTCCCGACAATATTTCCTCTTTTATCAATAAAAAGAATTCTATCCGAAAGTTCCATTATCTGTGTTAAAGTTTCAAGATTCAAATTTATATCCGACACCCCAGACCGTTTTGATTTTATTCCCTTCATTCCCAAGTTTCTCTCTCAAATTTTTAATATGAACGTCTATAGCTCGAACCGAGCCTTTGCTTCCAAGTTTTGTTGAAATTTCATCTTTCCTTATAGCTTTCCTCTCATTTTCAACAAGAATCCTGAAAATCATAAATTCTGTTTTTGTAAGGTAAACTTTCTTATCTCCTATTTCAACAGTCCTATAATCATCAAAAAATTTAATTTTACCCGTATTCCCACCCGAAGGTGACACGGAAATATCTCCTTTCCTCCTCAAAAGTGCCCTAACCCTTGCAAGAAATTCTCTAACACTGAACGGTTTCGTAAGATAATCATCGGCACCGTAATCAAATCCTTTTACTTTATCATCCTCACTGGAAAGAGCAGTAAGAATGAGAACCGGAATTTCTATGTTCCTATCTCTTAACATCTTGCACGCTTCTCTACCTTCCATTCCGGGAAGCATTACATCTAAAACAACAAGATTATAACTCTGCTGATACTCAATAATATCATTAAGAAGCTTTTCCGAAGTATCAAAAACCCTAACTCTGTAACCTTCCCGTGAAAGAGCAAGTTTCAAAATATTCGCAATCTCCATATCATCTTCAACAACGGCAACTTTAATCTCTTTCATTTTTACCTCTTATGTACTAATTTATTTTATAAACTGTTTTTAACAATTTATATTTTATTAACAAGTCTCTTAACATTCCCTTAACAAAGAGGTTGTAATGCTTCCTGAAGAATTTGAAACGGCTATTGAAAAAGTTTTAGAAAGCAAAGGATATGATTTAAAGGTTGTCTTTACCAAACTCGACAAATGGGATGAAGCCGTATTTTTAACACTTTCCATACTAAACGAGAAAGAAAAAGACTTCATTTCCATTCAAGATACATTTTCAATAGAATACCTGTTAAGCAATGGAAATGTTATAAATATCTCGTTCAAAACAATACCTCTAAACCTTGAAAGTGAGGAATAGTTATGGAAATAATCGACGTTGCGATAAATGCCGCTAATAAAGCTTCGGAAATTCTGAAAAATTATCATCGAAAGTTTAATGAATTAAAAGTCGAATTGAAATCGAAAAACGATTTTGTAACAAAAGCGGATAAAGAAGCGGAAAAAGTAATTATTAAAGAGATAAAAAGTTACTTCCCCAACCACGCTATAGTTGCAGAAGAGAGTGGTCTTCAAAGCGGAAACAACTATAAATGGGTCATAGATCCCCTTGACGGAACAAAAAACTTTATCCACGGACTTCCCTTTTTCGCTATCTCTATAGGAATAATGAACAGAGACGAAATTATAGCCGGTGTCATAAAAGTTCCGGTACTTGAAGAAACATTCACCGTTGAAAAGGGAGCAGGAGCGTATAGAAACGGAGAAAAAATCTCGACAAGCGAAAGGAATTTTTCCAAAGGACTATTTGCAACAGGATTTCCTTTTAGAAGTAAAGATATGCTTGAAGATTACCTTCCCTGTTTCAAAGAAATTTTTCTTTCCGTATCCGGAATAAGAAGATGTGGGGCAGCAGCGATAGACCTTGCTTATACTGCCTGCGGTACATTTGACGGATTTTGGGAACTTTCCTTGAAGCCTTGGGATATTGCCGCAGGTATTTTGATGATAGAGGAAGCGGGAGGCATTGTTTCCGATTTCAGAGGAAAAAAAGAATACCTAACCTCGGGAAATATCATAGGCGCATCGAAAAAAAGTTACGAACCTCTATTCAATATAGTAAACAAACACTTGGGAACAAAATACTAAGGAGGCTTTAAAATGGATGAAAAGTGTGAAAGTTGTAATCATAAAAGCACCTGCTCAACAGTAAAAGATCCTATGGAACAGCAACTTATATGCAATCTTTCAAACATTAAGCATAAAATTGCTGTTCTAAGCGGTAAAGGGGGTGTCGGAAAAACAACTGTTGCGACAAACCTCGCAACTTCCCTTGCAGAAAAAGGATACAAAGTTGGTCTCCTTGATGCTGACATTCACGGACCGAACGTAGCAAAAATGATAGGTGGAGAAGGAGCAAAGCTTCACGTTAACCCTGAAACAGAGATGATAGAACCCTATACCCCTGACAACATACCAAACCTTAAAGTTGTCAGCATCTCCTTTCTACTACCCGATTCCGACCAACCTGTTGTATGGAGAGGACCGTTAAAGCATCAAGCTATCAAACAGTTCTTAGCCGAAGTTAACTGGGAAGAACTTGATTACCTTATAGTTGACCTTCCGCCGGGAACAGGTGACGAAGCTTTAAGTATCACAAACCTTATCAAACCACTTGACGGTTTTGTAATAGTAAGCACACCCCAGGAAGTTGCTCTACTTGACACAAGGAAATCCATAAATTTTGCTAAAATGGTAAAGGCACCTGTATTTGGACTTATAGAAAACATGAGTGGTCTTATCTGTCCCCATTGTGGCAAATTGATAGATATATTTAAAAGTGGAAAAGCGGAGGAAACGGCAAAGGAGCTCGGAGTAGGTTTTCTTGGAAAAATTCCACTGGAACCAAAAGTTGCGGAAGCTGGAGACGCCGGGAAACCGATAGTAACTACAGAACCTGAATCCTTATCAGCAAAAGCTATTAAAGAGATTGTGGAAAAAATAATCTCAAAAGTGGAGAAAAGCAAAGAATGGTAATAGGAAACATAAAAAGAGGAGTTGCTATACTCCTCTTTTTACTCTCTCTTATTTTCATATATACCGGTGTTAAAAATAGGAATTTGTGGTTTGTATATAAAAATGGCAAAATTTTGTGCCTTTCTTGTATAGGAATTGAATAATGAAAATTCCATTTTATAAACACCGGAAATTTTACGAGACAATAACAGCAATTATCTCGAATTTTGCAATATGGAACTTCTTTACCGGGAGATTGTACACCGGAAAATTAAAAGCATTTCCCTTCCCTATAATGAATTGCTACGCTTGTCCCGCATCAGTTTTTTCCTGTCCGATAGGAACACTGTCCCATTTTATGGTTATGCTTAAATTCCCTTTCTACACTCTCGGAATATTAACTTCCGTTTCTCTTCCTTTCGGAAGGTTTATCTGCGGCTGGATTTGTCCTTTCGGATTTTTACAAGATCTTCTCTATAAAATTCCATCTCCAAAAACAAGAATCACCAAGCAATTCGAATACCTCAAATATGTCATGTTAATTTTCCCCGTTCTCTTACTTCCTGTTATTTTTAAAAAACATCTGTTCTGCATGATATGTCCGGTAGGAACTCTCGAAGCGGGAATCTATTGGGTTACCTTCCACGAAAATATAAGAAAAATGGCAGGTTGGTTATTTAATTTTAAATTAGCAATACTGATCTTAATAGTCGGCGGAAGTA
>JALSLT010000061.1 GCA_026988135.1 Desulfurobacterium sp. | reverse complement strand
TGACCATGACAACCGTAAAGCCCGGCACAGGTAACCTGCTGACCTAATGGCCAGGTTCCTCCACCAACAGTTTCACCTGCAGCGTTTGAAAATGTCCCGTCAAAACCCGGAGGAACAGATAAAAGTGTATCAATAGAAGTCAACCCTTCAACATTATGACCACATTCATCAGGAATTGTATTTCCGGAAACAGTCCCAAATTTTACCCAGTAGAAATTCCCCCCTGCAAGGGTATTGGAATCTGGTTCTGTTCCTGTGTCGTTATAAATCGGTAATGTTGTTGAAAAAACGTAAGGAGTAGTATTTGCGCCGGTATTTGTTCCTGTATGACACGCTATACAATCCTTATTTAGAAGAAAGGAGTGTGTTCCATTTGCATTAACAGGCACCCCGTTTTGCATGTTGTGCATAGTATGACAGTTTACACAGGGACCTGAAACCGCAAAAAGAGCATTGGACTTAACAAACACACACAACAATAAAACAAAAAGATAACTAATTACCTTTTTCATTTTTCCTTTCCCTATCAAAAACCTCAACTCTACCGTTTCCTTCCTCTACTATCCAAAGCTTATCATGCTTATCAAAAGCTATATATCTCGGATAGTAAAGCTCCCCTTTTTTCTGCCCTTTTTCAAAAATGACGGTCTTAAATCCACCTTCCGGATAAAAAACCTTTACATTCCCTGCAACATTATCACAAATAAATATAAATCCTTCTCCGTCAACATCAAACGAAACCGGAATTAAAAGTTTAGCCCTATCGGCATCAAGCTTTACAACCTTCTCAGGTTTTACCGAATCCAAAGAAAACAAAACAACTTCTTTTTTAATAGGAGAAAGAGCAAGAATTTTATCGCCTTTAATTTTAAAATCTATAAAGCCATCCCGTTCTCCATGAAGATAACGTTTGACTTCTTTGAATTTAGCATTAAGAACAACAATATCTCCAGAACTCCTATCAAGAATATAGAAAAGACTATCTTTAAAATAGAAAACACCGGGAATAAAAGGTAGCTTTATTCTTTCTATTTTCTTTGTTTTTAAATTAACTATTGCTATCTCTTTCCCTTCTCTATTAACAACTGATATTTTTGAAGGAGCAATTCGCGCCATTGATATAGGTTTTTTTAAAACAGTCCCGGCAAAGAAAGCAGCACCGGGAGTTCCGTAATCTGTCGTATATGAAAAAAGTTTTCCTTTTGCATCAACTACATACGCCTTTTTTCCATTGCCGGAAAAGGCGACAAAGACTGGCTGCCTCATGAAATTTTCTCTCTTATCTTTTTTTAAACTCATATACCATCTGAAATTCAAATTCTCTGCTACCGCTCCGAAACTAAAAACCATACTGAAAAGTATTATTAAAGCGCTAATTCTCATCATGCCTCCTATTTATATCTTTTTGGAGAGTGACACTGATAGCAAAGAGCCGATTCTCCGTTCTTTTTAAGAAGATATTTATAATCGGTTCCCATAGTAAAATGACAAGAGATGCACGTTACGGGCTGGCCATTTCTCGGATCAAGGTGTTTTTCTCCTTGAGGATGAACACAATATCCGGCCTTATTTGATGCATGACAACGCATACAAGCCGTAATACCATCTCCTTTAAGCTTTGCTATATTATCACTTTGATGAGGATCATGACACATTATGCAATTTTTAATATTTTTATGATGATAAAGATGGGAATCTATCCTTTTATAAACTTCCCTGTGACACTCATAACACACAAGCTCTCCTGAAACCCTTTTAACATCTTTCTTTGAAGGGGAATCTGTTTTATGACAATATAAGCAAGACTGCTTTCCACCGCCAAAAGAATGAATATGTATATAGTCAAAAGTCAATTCCTCTTTTATCTCTTCAGGATTAAAAGTATTGGTTGCATTTTTAGAAACCACTTTCTTAAACCCACCACCGGGAACAGCAAATGCCACTCCTGACAACAACAGACTATAAGCAAGAACAAAAATTTTAACCCTCATCTCTTTTCTCCCTACTTTTCATATATCCTATCGTAAACAACAGAATAACAAACCCGATAAATAGATAGAAAGCACTTTTACCGTTATACTGTGCTTTATTTTTGTATCCATTCACAATTTCATTCCACACATCCCAGTTTACCTTAACTTCTTTCCCTCCCGCTAAAAGATTCATATAAAGCTTTTTAATGTATCCATCTCTGGCTTGTTGATATTTCTCTTCCCATACAATCTTTTCTATATCTTCTTTAACTTGAGCTAAAGGCTTATACTCCCCTTTATGAATTTCTATAAGTTGAAGTATAAAATAGTTGTCCTTTATTTTAAAAGCGGAAGAAACCCCACCGGGCTTCAAATTATCTACAACTTTTTTGGTCTCAGGTAGCAATTTGCCGTAAGGAACATTAACCACATTATCATAACCCATAATATCTTCGGTCATTTTTTTAAAGTCCGTCCCTTCCTTAACTTTCTTCTGAAGTTTATCTATCAGTTTTTCATCGGATATTTGTAAAAATCGAAATTTAACAACATCAGGTAGCTTGTATTTCTTCTTATGTTTTTCATAATAAGCTTTAATATCATCATCTGTCACTTTCACCGAAGGTTTGACAACTCTGTTTTCAAGCTCTCTGATTATCCTGTTCTGACAGTAAAATTCAAACATTGGTTTTAATGGCTCTTTTTCCTCATAATGTTTATTTGTAGCCTCCATACCTACCAGGGTTTGATTGATTATAGAATCTATTACTCTCTTTTTAGCAATTTCAATATCCACTTTTCCGGACCTGGAATGCTTTTCCCATTCAACCTCTTTTTTAAAAAATTTCCCGAAACCTCCCGCAGTAAGGGCATAATTGCCAACTTCGAGAACAATTTTATCCTTTATTTCAGAAGGAATTTTTTCTGATTTTATTTTTGCAAGAACATCCTTATGAATTTTTACCTTGTATTTCTTTTTAAGTTCCTTGATAAGATTTTGTGTAGCTTCCGATTCCCTGATTTCAACAAGTCTTTTCCTGGCAGATTTCATATAATCCTTTTTTCTGGTATCGGTAAAAGTTTTCTCAAGGACAACAACAACAGTCCATTTATCCTTCTCTTTCAACGGTCCCACTATATCTCCTTTCTCAGCAGAAAAAAGAGCTTTTCTTTGCACAGAATCTCTAATATCAAAAGGTCTCATATAGCCAGTAACTCTTTCGAAACGTTCCTTGTTTTCTATACCAAACTTCTCGGCAAGATTTTTACCTTCCATACCTTTTTTTAGCAGAGCAACTGCCTGTTTCGCCAAATCTCTGGAATCAAAAAAGTACACATGAAATTTTTCTATAGGAAGATACTCTTTTTCATAAAACTTCTCCACTTCTTTATCAGTAACCTTCTTGGCAGACGAAAGAGTATCTCCCTGAAGAAGAAGTAAAGAACGAACCTTTACAAATCTTCTTATTTTTTGTTGATAGGAAGGCTCTTTATAAAGCCCCAATTCTGTTCCGTTTTCAAAAAGCAACATCCAGTCGATAAAAGGTGTTGGGGTTTCGGGAAATTTTGACCCGTCAACCCTCCAGTTTTCCCACCAATCTTGGAAATCTTTTACCGTATAAGTTCTGTTTCCCACTTTTACAAGCCAATCATCGGTGGAAACTTTTGAAAAAGATGTTACAGGAAAAAGTAAAATAAAAATTAGAATCAACGCTTTTCTAAACATTTAATACCGGCCTCCTGAAGTTTTTTAACAAGTTCATCGGTACTTACAAACAGCAACCTTGCCACACTTTTTACAACGCCAAATTCAAGAATCTTTCGGTAATCATCCCCCCGATGAACAATATACCCCGTAAATACTCTCCTACCAGTTTTCGTACTTATTCCCTCAATCCAAATTTTTATTTCAGGATACCGGCTTCCCCCTCCGTAAGGTTTGTACTCTATAACTCTACCGGCCACAACAAGGCCCACTCCCATATTGTTTCTTAAAAACAGAAGAAAAGTATCCGGAATGTTCTGATAAGGAAAAAAATGCCGACCTACCATCAAGTTATTAACCTCTCCCGGCAAAACAACATCAACTCCAGCCGATACAAAAGCCGAATAAACGATATTAGCCACTTTCTCTCCGGCATTTGCATCAGTTTTAACTTCATTTTTAAAAGGCATTACAGCAACTTTACACGGATCTATTTTTTCTTTACGAAATATTTTAACGTAACCTTTATCTCCGCCATTAACCGGAGAAGAGGCACAACCACCTAATATAAATATTAAGCAAAATAAAAGAGCAAATATTTTAGAAGTCTTCAACCCAACCTCTCTCTTCCATTATATCCTTATAAGATTTCACCTTTGGCTCATAAATCTTCTCCAATTTGTTCCCGATACTATCCTCCATAAAAACTCGCACTTTCAAACCATTATACTTGGTTTTAAATGTAATCTCGGCTGGCAAAGAGTTTAACTCGGATTTTCCGATAGGATAGCCTTTCGGAGAATAAACCATAATTTTTATTTTCTCTATCTCCGTCGGAATTTTAACTTCTCCAATAAAGAGAACGGTATTTCCTTTCTCATCTCTATATATTTTCAACTTAGGAGCGGGAATATCGTAAAAATAGTAAAAGCGCTTTTTAAGAACCGCTTTATTTCCGGCAATATCCGTAACTATGAATTTCATTTCGTAAATTCCCTGAGAAATATTAGCTTTCAGGGGATTCCAATTAAAAGATAAAATCGGTGCTCCATAACCAAACTTTTTAAATACAACGTCCCCATCTTCATTTTCAATCATAAGATTCCAATGCAAAATACTATCCGGCTCTTTCAATCCTGCGTTTATAAAAAGTTTACCGGGAAGATAGTCAATTTTCCCAAACTTTTTAAATCCTTTCAGCTCAAGATATACTGCCGGTGGTTTATTATCTACTGTAAGCTCATCAAGATATATTTTTTTCCCATTTAATATCATATAGACAGGATATTTACCATCTTTCAAACGAGGAAGATAAAGTCCTTCATAATCCCCATCTATTTTTCTCAATACTATACTCTTCCCATCTACATGAATCACTACTTCCTGTCGAGCCAGCTTTCCGGTAGGTTTTAAAAGAATCGAAACCGGTTCACCGGTCCTAACATATCTTGGAGTTATTGAAAAATGCTCTATATGTAAACCGGAAACCTTTTTCTCTTGCAACATCATCCTTTCGGGAAAAAGTGCTGAAATTTGACTTACAATATAATTTTGCATCTCCTTAATAGAAAATCCGTTCCCTATATCTAAAAATCGCTCTTCCGGTTGATAATAAAAAACTTTGCTCCAGAAAGTTTTCCCTTCCGGAATAGAAGTTGCAAATAGAACAAGGCCATAAAGATGTTTTTTCTTATCAACTTCTATCTTCGTTCCCCATAGAGCCGTAGCTCCATTTAACTCATAGGCTACAGTGATTTTCGGAATATTCAACCGACCTGTTGCAAAAATCCCTTTTTCTCCCAACTTTTCATAAAGCTTGTCCCCGGAAATAACAATAGAACCCCTATTTTTTAAGGCAACTGCTATCTCGCTTGAAAGCTTTAAATCTATTCCAGGAGGAAAAGTTGTTAAATCTCTTATGGGAAAAACGACTATCTGAGCATTAACAGTAAAAAAAGGGAACAGAAAAAACCATATAGCAAACAAGAAAAATAACTTAATTTTTTTTATTTTCATTTTTCCACAATAGAAGCATTGATTTCCGCTGTTTTTTGTTCAACAGTTTTTACAGTTGATTTTTTTACATTTTCACTATTGATAGCTTTAATAGATTTCGAATTAAATGTTTTTAGTAATTCATACACAAACTCCTGAAGTGCAACTACAGAATCTTCACTTTTAAGACCAAACAACCTTCCCATAGTACTATAATAACTTTTCACACCGGAAGCTTGCCAAACAACATTCCCATTTGTATCAAGAACCTTCAGTGTAACAGCAACAACCGGATAGGAATATGTCCCCCTTCTCTCTATCTTATACTCATCAACAGAGCCCTGCACAAATCCATTAACTTTCAAAACATCAGCAAGAACTCTTAAATCATTAACATCAAAAAAGAATCCTGATGGAACACCAAGGCGTCTAACCTCTCTATCTACAGCACCTTTGGGAACAACATCCATCCCTTTTTCAAGCAGAGCAGTTATAGCAAAATCCCTTGCCCTTTCCCCGGAAAACTTATCCGTAGTTAAGTTCATAAAAGGCAAAACAGCTACTCTATTTATTTTCGAAGCACTTTTCGGTTTTAAAAAATAATTAACATTTCCCTGATTGGACGCACATGAAACAACAAAAAAGAAAGAAAAAGTAATAATGTAAAAAAATCTCTTCATATTCGCCTCCTAAATAAACCGCTTAAAAACAGCTAAAATATATCATAACTCGGTTTATTTATGCAATTATGAAGACAAATTCCCGGAATAACAAATAACTTTGTTTTTTCCGGTTTTCTTAGCCTTATACAAAGCTTCATCTGATTTTTCAATAAATGTTTCAACTAAATTATTTCCGCTTTGCAACTCCTCCATTTGAACACAATAGCAACCTATACTAACTGTCACGGGAATCTTTTTTCCTTCAAATCCGAAAGAAAACTCCTCTATTGCCCCTCTTAACCTATCAAGAATTTTAAAACCGTCATTTTGTCCGCTATTAAAAAGAATTATCAGAATTTCCTCTCCTCCATACCTTACGACAAGATCCACTTCCCTTACGTGAGATTTAACGATAGAAGCAAGATTCTTTAAAACATAATCTCCGGCGAGATGTCCGTAAGTATCGTTTATCTTTTTAAAATCATCTATATCAAGCATGGCAACAGCAACCGGCTTCTTTTCCCTTGAAGCGAGAGAAAGCATCTCTTTAAACCTTTTCATCCCAAAACGCCTGTTGTAAAGCTTTGTTAAAGGATCAAGGTATGATTCTTCCTGAAGCCTGTAATAATTTCTTGCATTCGTCAAACCGAGAGACATCAAATCTCTGATTCTCCTTAAAAATCTCAACTCAATCCCTGTAAACTTAGATGGCTTTGCAAGAATCAAAATCGCCTCAAAATCTATATTAACAAACGGAACCACAAGAATCTCATCTACTTTAATATCATCGACAAGGCTTAAGCTCACGGCAGACACATTAATCAGCTTTAAATCCTTAAAGTCAAAACAACCCTTAACAAAATCGGAAACTTCACATTTTTTGAAATTAAAGCAGCCCACACTATGCACCATCCCATCATGTTCTCTAACAAAAACGGACATCCCGGCAATCCCAAACTTTTCAAGCAGAAATTTATAGAAAGAGCCTGCAAGAACCTGAGGTGTTGAAAGGGTAGCAAAGAGCTTTCCGACCTCCTTCTGGTACTTATCCAAAAGTTCATTGTAATAAAGCTTCTCTATAAAATGATTTACCTCCCTTGAAACATCATAAACAAAGTCTCCTTCCGCCGCCTCTATTTTCAAATCTTTCATCTCTTCGAACGAGTGAACTTTTGAACCCTCCAGTATCAGTCTTATTTTCCTGAATATATCCGCAAGATTACTAAAATATTCTTTTAAATTACCACTAACTATCACATAGTAAATAAACCATCCGAGAAGGAAGTTTGATGTAAGAGACATTATAAACTCTGGAACAGTTATAGGGTAACTTTCAATAAAAAAATAGTGTATAGTTATGGGAGCAGCTATCCCGGAAATAATAGACATGGCCGCTATGTTTATTATTAAACGCTTTCTTATGTTTACCATTGGCCTCTCCTAAATCTTTAATCTTTCATACGGAGGAATAAGGAGTGATAAAGAAAGACTCTGAGGGATATTATACTAAAGAATTACCTAAATTAGTCAAAAAAGGATTAAAAAACAGCGATATAGAGATTTTAAAAGAAGAAACCGAAAAATTCCTCATAAAAACAGAAAAGCCAGTACCGGATAGTTGCCTGGCACTGGCTTCTTTATTATTAACACATACTCTCGAAATTATAAACCGAGCATCTCCTTAATCATAGCCGAAGAAACTTTATGTATATCAACAACATAATCGCCTGAAGAAATCGCCTTTTTAATCTGTTGCACTTTCTCTTCGCTGACACTTTCAAGTTTAACCTGCTCTTTAACCTTAAGTTCTATGGAAACAGCCTGAGATTCTACGCTTGTTTCCTCCTGCACAACACTCCCATTTGATTTCCCATTTCTCTCTCTTTTAGCCAATTGCTTCTGTTTCAACTCTTCCATATCGGAAATATTATGATTAAACCTTTCTATTCTCATTTTTTATCTCCTTTTTAAGAGATTTTACACATCATACTAATCATAGTTATCGGTAGAACCAAAGATAATTTTATACCGAAATTTTTTATTCAGAGAGAATTTTAACAAAAACTCTTCTACGGCGAGGACCATCAAACTCACAAAAATAGATACCCTGCCACTGTCCTAAAAAAAGTTTCCTTCCTTTAATCGGGATAGTCACGGAACATCCGACAAGAGTGGACTTAATATGTGCTGCCGAATTTCCCTCTATATGTTCAAAATAGGACTCTCTCCATGGAACATACTTTTCAAGATACTTAATTATATCTTTTCTTACTGTTGGATCTGCATTCTCATTTATTGTTACTCCCGCTGTTGTGTGAGGAATATACACCATACATATTCCATCTTCCACATCACTTCGGAAAACAATATTTCGAACCTCTCCGGTAATATCTATAAACTGAGAACGTTTTGATGTATCTAAAGTTATCTCATATATCACAATTCCTCTCCAACTACCCAGTTATCTATAAGCCTTGCATTACCGATAAATACTGCAAGGGCTATCAAATCTCCTTCCTTGACGTATTCTACAACCTCAAAACTATTCTGGTCAACAATTTCAATATAATCTATCTTCTTTACATGAGGAAATGAAAATATAAAATCCCGAATCCGATTTTTTATATTTTCTACCGATTTTTCACCACTCTCTATCGTTCTTTTTGCAAGAATCAGACTTTTATAAAGAGAAAGTGCTGACCTCCTCTCCTCTTCTGATAGATATATATTCCGGGAACTAAGAGCAAGCCCGTCTCTTTCTCTTACAATCGGACAACCGACAATCTCAACATCCGTATTTAAATCTTCCACCATTTTTTTTATAACCTTAAACTGCTGAAAGTCCTTCTTCCCAAAATACGCTCTATCAGGCATAACAATATTAAAAAGTTTAGCAACAACCGTCGTAACCCCTCTAAAATGCCCCGGCCTTTTTCCTCCACATAGATATTCCGTTATCTCTTTAACCTCAACAAATGTCAAGTTTTTCCGAGGATATATCTCTTTCACAGAAGGGATAAAAAGTATATCCACTCCCTCTTTCTCCGCCAGTTCCATATCCCTTTTTTCATCTCTGGGATACTTCTTCAAATCTTCACCGGGAGCAAACTGAATAGGATTGACAAATATGCTCATTACAACAGTATCATTCTCCCTTCTCGCAGCTTTTACGAGACTTAAATGTCCTTCGTGAAGATAACCCATTGTAGGAACAAAACCCACACTTTTTCCGCTCCTTCTTAAAGCTTTGGCAACACCTTCCATCTCTTTTACCGTTTTAATAACTCTCATAGCTTACCCTCATAATCCCCTTCGGCTATCAATTTAGCCTTTAAAATTCCCGCTCCTATAAGAACCATAATTGCGGAATAGTAAATCCAGAGAAGAAACACAATAACCGCTGCAAAAGAGCCGAAAAGAATATCTATTTTTGAGATATTCTCTATGAAATATAAAAATCCTCTCTCAAAAAAAACCAGCATAACAAATACAAAAACAGAAACTTTAAAAACAATTTTCCAGTGGAACTTCACCGGAAGAAGGAAGTAATAAAGACAAAAAAGGATAAGAAACATGACAACAAGAAGTCCTGCTGAGGATATTAACATCGCAATAAAGTTTAAGGGAAAAACAACCGCAAAAAACAACTTTAAAGAGTAAAAACCAAACATTAAAACCCAAAGAACAAATATAAAAAGAACAACAAGTATATTTCGCCCTATATAACCCGCCGGATTACACTTTCCAAGTATAAACGTAAAAGACCTTTCAACCGATAGAAACACTCCCCGAGCGAACCAGAGCATTATTGGAATAGCAGTACCGCTTACTATTCCGGTACTTAAAATAATATGTTGAATTCTCTCAAAAAGCGGTTTTAGCGGAGAATGAAGTAACTCTTTCGGTAACATTGACAAAATATCCACATTAAAAACCAGAATTTCTATAAAAAACATGGTAATGAAAAGAGGGATAATAGAAACAAGGGTAAAATATGCTATTGCTGCTGCAGAGAACATATAATCGCTTTCAAAAGCATCACATATGGCATACAAAATATAGTTTACAAAACTCTTCTTTCCAAGCAGTTTTTTACATATCATAACAAGCAACCATACAAAATAATTTTGCCACTTTAAAGCTGCACAACTTATGATATTTCATTCAAAATCCTTTCTGCAGCTTCATTCATATTTTCCGATTTCGTAATTGGTCTTCCTACTACAATAAAGTCGGTCCCGGCTTTTTTAGCTTCAAACGGTGTCATCACCCTTTTCTGGTCATTTTTTACAGCCCATGCAGGACGAATTCCAGGTGTCACTGTAATAAATCCTTGTCCCAACTCTCTTTTTATCATTTCAATCTCTTCAGGAGAACAGACAACACCGTCAAGTCCCGCTTTTTTAGCATTTTCTGCAAATTTTAGTACCGTTGTTTTAACATCTTTATCAATACCTATGGTTTTTAAATCATCATTATCCATACTTGTAAGAACCGTAACTCCAATAAGCAAAGGACGTCTTATACCCATCTTCTCGGCATATTCTCTGTTAAAATCGGCTGTCTTTTTTAAAAAATCCAACCCTCCTAAAGTATGAACGTTATACATAAAGACTTCATTCTCAACTGCAACCTTTGCAGCTCCACACACCGTATTCGGTATATCATGAAATTTAAGGTCAAGAAATACCCCACACCCCTTATCATGAATTTCTTTTACAATATCAAAACCACCTCTTAAAAAAAGCTCGAGACCCACCTTGAAAATTTTTATCTTTGATTTAAGCTTATCAACTGTTTCAATAGCCTCCATGGTGTCAGGAAAATCAAGAGCAACTATTAGCATTTTTTCCTCCGATAAAATTTTCATAAAGAGAATTTATTCCATAAAGGCAATAAAAGAAACTTTAAAGCGGTTTTCGGAAGCTTAGTAAACTCTTATCTTTAATAAAATATTATTTTTAGTCATCAAGGGAATTATGAAAATAGATTTTGTCAAACTTTACTTTATGATTATTACATCAATAACTTTCGGCTATGTTATAGCCGGAATATTTACACAAACAAAATTCATTAACTGGATTGGTGTAAAAACAGTAAAACTGTCTCGATTCGGAATACATCCTCTCTTGTCTCATCTTCCCATAATCTATCTTGTAAGTCCGAGGGCTGCCCATATACATGCTTCAGACCTACTTGAAAAAAGAAAAATAAAACCTACAGACCTTTATTTAACAATTGCTGCTACAAATTTCCCTATGAGAATAACGTTTCTTTACCGATACTACTTTCCTGTTCTTATCCCTCTAATAGGTACACTTGCAGTGTATTACGGACTGTTAAGATTGCTTTTTGACCTTATCGTATTTTTAAGTGTAATGCTTATAGGAAGGAAACTTTACAGAAATCTGCGGAAAGAAGAGATAGTTCCTGAAAAAGTAAATGTAGAGTTAAATTTCAGCACAATCAAAACAGGCTTTACAACAGGAATAAAGGAGAGCGGAAAGTTTTTAATTAAATTTACTCCTCTGTTTGCCTTTGTTATCTATCTTATAACGCATGGAATAATGGACAAAGTGTTAACTGTAATGGAACCAACACTTAAAGCTATCGGGCTTGATAATCTATGTGCAACCTATGTTGCAACAGCCACAATAAGTCCTCCCGTGGCATACGGCCTTATAAAGATTATGATTGCAAAAAACTATCCTTTAACAAAAATTCTCGGCACAATGTTCATAGGAAATGCATGTTTTACATTTCTAAGGGCATGGTGGGCTTACGTCCTTCCATACTATTTTGGACTTTACCCTTTAAGAATCATTGCAGTACTGATAACAATTCAAAGCTTTATACCCGCAACCTACAACCTGATAATGGGAGTTATGTTAGTTAAATTTTCTTAGAGATAAAGCCGGAAAGCTTTCCGGAAAAATTCAAATCGGCAAAACGCATCAATGTTTATAACTTTATTCCATACTCTAACAAAATCTTCAATAAATATCTCTCTGTTATCATCCTTAGTGTAAAATTCTGCCTGAGCACGAAGTTCCGAAATTATGACCAAATATCAAATCCACTCTTGTAGCGGTATAACGTACCTGTCCTATATTTCTATCTATGCCTCTGAAAATTTCTCTTCCATTCTCTTTATCAACTGGCTCCCGGTACACAGACATACCAAGAAGGTTAACAAATTTGCCAAAACACAACCTTATCAGT
>JALSLT010000060.1 GCA_026988135.1 Desulfurobacterium sp. | reverse complement strand
TCCAATTGTTACAGATATAGCTCCGGGATACGACCACATAACCGGAGCAATAGGCGGAGCCATCGCCGCAAAGGCCGGAGCTGACTTCCTATGTTATGTCACTCCTGCCGAACACCTTGCTCTCCCGGATGTTAACGACGTAAGAGAAGGTCTTATCGCCTCAAAAATTGCAGGACACGCAGCCGATATTGCCAAAGAAATTCCTGGCACAATTGAGTGGGATATGGCAATGGCAAAAGCAAGAGAGGAACTTGACTGGGAAAAACAGTTTAAACTTGCAATAGACCCTGATAAAGCAGAGGAATATAGAAGCAGAAGAGCTCCTAAAAAAGATGAAGAAACATGCAGTATGTGCGGAAATCTATGCGCAGTGAAAACCTTTAATGAAAGAGTCAAAAAAGCAAAATGAAAGGGGGCTTCCTCCCCTTTCACCTTCCTGATTTTTCAGATTTATTGTTAAATTTCAAAGCTCACCATTTTGGTAATATATTATTAAAGAAAAAACCTTTTATGGAGGAGAAAGCTTGGATACATTTGAAAAACTTAAAGTTGCCTTTCAAACGGCAATAGATAAAAAAGCTGAAGAACCTGTCATCCTTGATCTAACAAACTTAGGGGCCTTATCCGACTATTTTCTTATAGTTTCTGCCCTTTCCGACACCCACGGAAAAACACTTGCCGACGAAATAACAAAAAAACTTAAAGAGCATGGAGCAATCCCTGTAAGCATTGAAGGATACGACCTTGCAAACTGGATATTGATAGACTACGGAGACATAATAATTCACATCTTTAAACCGGAAATAAGAGAACTCTACGGACTTGAAAACCTCTGGATAGACGCGCCACAAATATCCGTTGAAGAAATAACCACATGTTAAAAGTAATAACTGTAGGAAAAATTGCGCCTCATCTAAAAGAAGCTCAGGAATTCTACCGCTTAAGAATAGAAAAATTTGCAAACTTTGAAATTATTGAAGTAAAAAAACAGAAAACAAAAGAAGAGGAAGGCAAATCATTGCTTAAAAGAAGCAAAGGATTTACCATAGCTCTTGATGAACGGGGAAAGGAGTTAAATTCAATACAGTTTTCAAAACTTATAGAAAACCATCCTCACCTATCATTTATAATAGGTGGTGCTGATGGACTATCAGAATCTGTTAAAAAAGAAGTGGATATGGTTTCATCCCTATCAAAACTAACGATGCAGCATGATGTTGCACGAATTGTTCTACTTGAACAGATATATAGAGGATTTCAGATAATTAGAAATACGCCATACCACAGGGAGTAAAAATGATTATAAAAGAAGCCACCCATAGAGAAAAAGATATAGAAGAGCTTAAAAATCTCTTAAAAAGAAAAGGCCTGACCAAAAAACAGGTTTTTCTTATAGAAAGAGAACTCTACAAACTTAAAAAAGGCATAAAAGGTGAAAAAGATGCTGCATACTTCATAAACTTTTACTTTAAAGATTCTGAAAACTGGTTTGTCCTTCATGACCTTAGACTGGAATATAAAGGACGAGTAGCCCAAATAGACCATCTATTAATAAACAGATTTTTCCACATCTATATCCTTGAAACAAAAAATATGGGGCAAAAAATAGAAATTACGGAGACAGGCGAATTTACTATCCACTATAGAAAAAATCGATTTGGGATACCATCTCCTATAGAACAAAATTTACGTCACCAAGCTCTTTTAAAGGAAATAGTAGAAAAGGAAAAGTTACTTCCTATAAACTTTGGGCTACGAATCAAACCGAAATTCTTTTCCTATATACTTGTTCACCCAAACACAATAATTAAAAGACCACCAAAAGATAAATTTGATACAAATTCAGTAATTAAAGCCGACCAGATATACAATGTTACCCAGCAAAATGCTGAGAATTTAGGAATTTTTCTGGATATCATAAAACTATCTTCTGGAAAAGAAACTGTAAAGAATTTTGCAAGAAAACTCTTATGGTTTCATAAAAAAAGAGAAATAAACTGGCATCAATACTTCAATATAAAAGAAAAAGTCGCAAATTATAAACCTAAACACAAGCAATATTTTTGTGCAAAATGCAAAGTTAACATCTCTGAGAAAGAAGCTTTTTATTGCTGGGATAAAAAGGAAATTTTCGGCGGAAAAGCTTATTGCTACAAATGTCAAAAAACTATAAAAAAATAACTGGAGTAAAAATGAAAGAAAAATTTAAACTAACAACAACTGTAAGAGCTTCAGGCTGAGGAGCAAAGCTAAGTCCGGTCGGACTTGAAAAACTCCTTGGTAACCTGGAGATTTATAGAGATAAAAATGTCTTAACAGGTATTGAAACTGCAGAAGATGCAGGAGTTTATAAATTAACGGATACTCTTGCAATTGTCCAAACTGCGGACTTTATCACGCCTGTTGTCGATGACCCGTATATGTTTGGACAGATAGCTGTAGCAAACGCTCTTTCCGATATCTATGCAATGGGAGGAAATCCTATCACGGCAATAAATCTTTTAATGTTCGCATCCTGTAAAGTTCCCGAGGAATTTTTGTCTGAAATATTACAGGGGGGAGCTGATAAATTAAAAGAAGCTGAAGTATCTCTCATCGGTGGACACACCGTTGACGACCTTGAGACAAAATACGGTCTGTCTGTTACAGGAGTAATTCACCCTGAAAAAGTTACCAGAAATTCAACAGCAAAACCCGGAGACATACTTTACTATACAAAGCCTCTTGGAATAGGTGTAATCACAACAGCAATAAAAGCTGATATGGCTGAAGAAAAAACCGTTAAAAAAGCGATAGAAGCGATGTCCACTCTTAACAAAATAGCTTCTGAAATCATGATTGAAGTAGGTGTAAACGCCTGTACAGATATAACAGGATTTGGATTCTTAGGCCACGCTTATGAAATGGCAAAATTCTCAAAAGTAACCTTAGAAATAAACTCTCGCAATTTCTCTTTGCTTCCCCAATCTCTTGACTTTGCAAAGATGGGACTTCTACCTGCTGCAACTTATGAAAATATCGATTATGTAGGCAATAACGTATCTTTTACTTCCAACGTTCCGGAAGAGTTAAAACTTCTCATGTTTGATCCCCAAACATCCGGCGGACTTTTAATCTCTGTCCATCAAGAAAAATCATCTCTCCTTGAATCAAAGCTAAAAGAAAGGGGGGTTTTCTTTTTTGAAGCAGGTAAAGTTACAAAAAATAGAAAAGCAATAGAAGTTTTATAATTGACTTCTGTTTTTAAATAAAAAAGAAATACCTCATATTCCGAAAGGAAGATATTGACTTCTTGTAAATTTTTTGTAAAAATACTGACTGACACGCTAATTTTTAAGGGGAGATAGTTATGGTATTTTCTTGGCTCCACTTTGCTATTATACTGTTTTTATTGGGAGGACTTGGATTTGCGATAGGACCCCTAATGGCATCAAAACTATTATCCCATAAAATCAAAGATGAGCTTTTATATACTTCTTACGAGTGTGGCATGGTTCCCCACGGAGATGCCTGGGGGAAATTTGGCATCAATTACTATTTCTATGCTCTCATATTTCTCGCTTTTGATGTTGATGTTCTTTATCTATTCCCTGTAGCTGTATTCTATCCTCAGGCTCCCGGAATAGTTCCTTTTATAGATGTTTTAATATTTGTAGGAATACTCGGTGCGGCTGTTGTCTATTTCCTAAGGAAAGGAGTATTTACATGGCCAAGGAAAGTTCACATCCAATAGAGCCTTTAATAAAACCGGATATTGTTCCACCGGTAGTGCAATTTGCAGTTGCTGAAAAATTCATAGAGATGTGCCGCTCTCTATCTATATGGCCTATGGCTTTCGGTCTTGCCTGCTGCTCCCTTGAGATGATGGCAGCCGGAATGAACCGTTTTGACCTTGCACGGTTTGGCTCTGAAGTTTTCAGGCCTTCTCCGAGACAAGCCGATTTAATGATAGTGCCAGGAACAATTTCAAAAAAGATGGCACCTGCAATTGTTAGATTATACGAACAGATGCCCCATCCAAAGTGGGTTATAGCTTTTGGAAGCTGTGCAATATCAGGGGGGCCGTTTGTATTTAAAGAACAGTATGGAATAATAGAAGGGATAGATAAACTAATTCCTGTAGATGTTTATGTACCGGGGTGTCCTCCAAGGCCTGAAGCACTGTTTGAAGCGATTTTTAAGCTTCAGGAAATTATAGGTGGAAAGCGATGGTGGCCTCATCCTCCCAAGGAGGCAAAATAGCATGGAACTTCTTAAAGGACTTGATATAAAACTGATAAGTGACGAACGGCTAAAAGGAAGCAAATATCAGATACTTATCTCTCCTGAAATTCTAAGAAAGGTTGTATCAAAATTTAGAGAAGAAGGTTATTTCCTTGAAGATGTAATGGCTATGGAGTTTAAAGAGTGCCTTCATCTTTTATATAGATTTAATCACTTTGAAAATCCCGGAACAGCAACAGTAAGAGTATCAATTGATAAAGAACCGGCAGAAATTGAAACAATATCGGACATATATTCGGGAGCATTATGGCATGAAAGAGAAGTTTTTGAATTTTTTGGAATAACGTTTAAAAATCATCCTGACTTAAAACCGCTACTTCTTCCTGCTGAAGATTTCGAAGGCCACCCATTAAGAAAAACCGAAAAGGACATGAAATCCATAAAGGACGTTTTCCCTATGTTCTTTGACGAAACTGACCAAGAAGAGGAGCAATCCTAATGGAATTTTGGAAAGAGGACTTTTACTCACTTAAATTTGCAGAGAAAAAAAGAGACGATACCATAATCATTAACATAGGTCCCCAACACCCTGCAACTCACGGTGTATTGAGAGTTCTCGCAGAGCTCTATGGTGAGTATATTGTAAGAAGTGAATGTGTTTTAGGGTATCTTCACAGAATGCAGGAGAAGATGGGAGAAATAAAAACCTATCCTCAGTTTTACCCAAATACCGGAAGGCTTGATTACGGTCACGCTCTTGCGTGGAACTGGGCTTATGTTGGAGCCATCGAAAAACTTGTAGGCATTGAGGTTCCCGAAAAAGCCGAATACATAAGAGTAATTACAACAGAACTTAACAGAATAGCATCCCATCTCCTCTGGTGGGGTGTTTATATCCTTGACCTTGGAGCGTTCACTCCTGTTATGTACGCCTTTGAGGATAGAGAAATACTCCTTGATATCCTTCAGAGAATAACAGGTTCAAGATTAACATACGCATACTTTAGATTCGGCGGTGTATTTCAGGATATAGATTCAAAGTTTATTGAAGATACAAAAAAGTTTTGTAAAAGAATGCATTCAAGGTTAAATCTTTACCACGAGTTTGTTACGGAAAACATAATATTCAAAAAAAGAGTTGAAGACGTCGGCATTTTCACAAAGGATACTATAACTAAATATGGTGCAACGGGACCTGTGGCCAGAGGTTCGGGAATCAAATACGATGTTAGAAAAGCCGAACCCTACGGTGTATATGATAGATTCAAGTTTAAAATACCAGTTGAAGATAAATGTGACTGCCTTGCCAGATATATGGTTAGAATGAAAGAGCTCGAACAAAGTTTAAGCATAGTTGAACAAGCAATAGAAGGATTACCCGAAGGAGACTTTAAAAACAAAAAAACTCCCAAAATGATTAAACCTCCGGCCGGTGAAGTATATTTCTCGGTAGAAAGTGCCAGAGGAAAGGTTGGCATATACATAGTAAGCGATGGAGGAATGAATCCCTACAGAGTGAAATTAAGATCCCCAACCTATTCTAACCTAAGCTTGCTTGATGAAGTTTCCAAGGGGATGATGCTTGCAGATTATGTTGCAACTCTTGGAAGTTTAGACCTTGTTATCCCGGAGATAGACAAATGAGTGGAGTAGAATGGACATTTATTAAAATAGTTATCGGGATGCTTCTAATTCTCGGGTTTATAGCATTTAATGCCATCCTTCTCGGATATGGAGAAAGGAAAATTTCCGGTTTCATTCAGGGAAGGCTTGGCCCTTACGCTGTAGGACCTCACGGTTCTTTACAGATGATGGTTGACATGGTGAAACTTATGACCAAACAGATAATAACCCCGAAAAAAGCAGATGGTTTTCTTTTTTGGACAGCACCTATACTCTCTTTTATGTCCGTTCCCGTTCTATTTATGGTTATCCCTTTTAGCCCTTCCTTTACAGTTATAAACTCCGGGCTTGGTATCGTTATTATACTTGCATTCTCCGGATTAAACGTTTTAGCCCTTTGTATCGGTGGTTTGGGTTCAAACAATAAATGGTCTCTACTCGGAGCGGCAAGAGCCGTTTCACAGTTTATAGCATTCGAAGTTCCCATTCTTCTGGTTGTTCTCTCGATAACTCTAATGACTGGGACATTAAGTTTATCCGAAATAATAAGCAAGCAGGGGGGATTCCCGTGGCAATGGAACATAGTATTACAACCAATTGCGTTTGTGATAATGTTTGTAGCTTCCCTTGCTGAGATGAACAGGGTTCCTTTCGACCTTCCGGAAGGAGAAAGCGAATTAACCGCAGGATATAGTACGGAATACGGAGGAATGGGATTTGGTCTGTTTGTACTCGCCGAATATACACATATAGTTGTTGCATCCTCCGTAATCACAACTCTTTTCCTCGGTGGATGGAAAGGACCTGTTTTTTCAGGTATTTGGTGGTTTCTTCTTAAAATGTACATCCTCTGTTTCATAATTCTATGGATAAGATGGGCATTTCCGAGGGTAAGATTCGACCAACTTCTAAACTTAAGCTGGAAATATCTCATACCTGCAGGAATATTTAATCTCCTTGCAACAGCACTACTTGTAAAACTGTTTTAACAAGGGAGTAAAAAGTGGCAACCATAACCAAAGAGATAAAAGAGATTTTAAAAGGGATAAAAAGCCTCTTTGTAGGTATGAAGATAACTGGAAAGTACATGATAAAACCGAAAGTAACTGTTAACTATCCGTGGAAAACAGTGGGCAAGGAAGCACTTGAAGGATTTAGGATGGTGATACAGCTTGTTCCTGTTCCTGCAAATGGTAAATCTCACAAATGTATCGCCTGCGGAATGTGTGCAAGAAGCTGCCCGTCAAACTGCATTAAACTTGACGTAAAACAAACGGTTGAAGAGATAGAACTGCCGGATGGGAAAAAAAAGAAGAAAGTAAACAAAAATCTTGAAGGATTTTATGTCGATTTTTCTTTATGTAGCGTATGCGGTTTATGTGTAGAAGTATGTCCGACCAAAACACTTACTTTTTCCAACTACCCTTACATAGTCGGAACAACAAGAAATGACTTTGTTTACAATATACTTGAAGACTTTAATAAACGCTACGGGAAGGAGTAACTTATGGAGCTAAATACCGGATATATAGCGTTTGCATTATATACTCTAATAATTATTGCAGGTGGAATACTTGCCATATTTAGCAGGAGTATTATCCGCTCACTCATAGGACTTATAGTTATCCTATTCGGCGTTGCGGGAATGTATTTTCTCATGGCAGCACCTTTCATGGCATTAATGCAAGTAATGATTTATGTGGGAGCCGTTGTAGTTCTTATATTCTTTGCGATTATGCTCACAGGAGTTGAGGGCAATGAAGGATTTAGCTCCTCAAGACTTATCAGAAGCATTATCCCCGCGGGCCTTGCCGCTTTAGTGCTTATTCTTACAATATCAGGAAGTAGAATAAACTTTACATCACCGGAAGAGCTACCTTTAAAAGAACTGGGAAAATCCTTACTTTCCACATACATGCTTCCATTTGAACTCATATCGATTGTATTATTTATAGCAATGGCGGGAGCTGTAGTTTTAGGTTTTGAAAGAAGGAGGGAAAAGGAATGATTCTTTCTCCGTTAACTATGTTCCAAATGGTTGGAGCATTGCTGCTTTTCATGGGAACTATCTGTATCATATACAGACGAACCTTTATAGGAATGTTAATCGGTGTTGAAATAATGCTTAACGGTGCCGGAATGAGCCTTGTAGCCGCATCACAGTTAACAACAGCAGATAGCGCAACAGGGCAGATAGGGGCTCTCCTGATAATGGGACTTGCAGCTGCCGAAACAACACTCATTCTTGCGATAGTTCTCATTGTTTACAAGAGATTTAAAACTATCGAATCCGATAAAGTAGCGACGCTGAGAGGTTAAAAAATGAAAGAGTTTGTTTTAAGCGGGCAAATGTTAATTCCATTGATTTTAACAGCTATAGCTCCAATTTTTATAGTGATTTTCAGAAAAACTCCAGACAAAAGGGAAGGAGTTTCTTTTGTGATTGCCATTCTTACTTTTCTGTCCGTGATATCTCTCGTACCTCCTGTTCTAAACAATAAAGTCTTGATATATAAGTTAAGTGAGCTTTTACCGGGCATATCGTTTAAGTTTGCCGCCGACGGAATGAGCTTACTATTTGCGATTGTATCTTCCTTCCTTTGGATATTTGCCACAAGCTATAACATAGGGTATATGCGCTCCCTAAAAGAACATGCCCAAACAAGATTTTTCGCCTGTTTTGCATTTGCAATATTCGGTGCATTGGGTCTTGCTTTTAGCGGAAACATTTTCACTATGTACTTTTTCTATGAAATAATCACAATTGCAACATTTCCACTGGTTGGACACGAACAAACCGAAACAGCACTTGAAGGAGCAAAAAAATATCTTATCTACCTTATGGGAACATCAAAACTATTCCTATTGCCGGCAATGATTTTGACTTATGTATATGCAGGTACTCTTGATTTCAACCTCATGGATATTAGCAAAGGAATTTTTCCCACGACAACACCGCACTGGATAGTTGTTTTAACATACGCTTTATATATAGCCGGTATAGCCAAGGCTGCCATTATGCCCCTTCATAATTGGCTTCCTTCTGCCATGGTTGCACCCACACCTGTATCAGCACTTCTTCATGCTGTTGCCGTTGTTAAGGCAGGAGTGTTTTCCATTGCCAGAGTTGTCCTTTGTGTAATGGGAATAGACCTTATGAGAAGATTTCATCTCGATATACCTACGGCATATCTGGCTTCATTTACAATAATCTTTGCATCTATAATAGCTTTAACAAAAGATGACCTAAAAGCAAGAATAGCTTATTCAACCATAAGTCAGCTTTCATACATTGTTCTCGGTGTTGTCCTCCTCGCTCCCGCAGCTATACAGGGAGGGCTTTTTCATATAGCGGCACACGCGTTTTCAAAAATTACTCTGTTTTTTGCAGCTGGTGCTATTTATGTAACTTCCCATATGAAAAAAGTAAGTCAAATATCCGGGGTAGGAAGAAAAATGCCGATCACATTCACAATGTTTGGGCTGGCAACCTTAAGTATGATAGGTTTACCTCCTGCTGTAGGCTTTGTGAGTAAATGGTACATAATTGAAGGAGCCTTAAATGTCCATCAAACTATTTTTATGGTAGTCCTTCTCGTAAGTGCCTTATTTAATGCTGCTTACTTTGCCCCAATAGTGTATAAGGGATTTTTTGAAAAACCGAAACCGGAAACAGACATAGAGCATATAAAAGAAGCTCCTTTAACAATGATTATTCCTTTATCTATTACAGCGATACTTTCCTTTATTTTAGGGATTTATCCTTATTTCTTCCTTAATTTAATCCAGAGCATCTGGAGGTAAAAATGAAAATATCCGATATTTTGGTAAAACTAAGGGACAACAGCAATAAGCTCAAACTATTATGGTGGGGGATTTTAGGTTTAACAGTCCTATTAAATCTCTTCATCCATCCACACAACCCACATTTTGAGTGGGAAAAAATTCCGGGTGCATGGGGAATATTCGGATTTATCTGCTCAATATCCGTAATTTTGATTATGAAGAAGGTTATATATCCTTTAATAAGCCGTCCAGAGGGTTATTATGAATGCTAATTTTATCCATCCTTCGATATTCTTCTTCCTTCTTGCGATAATAGTGCCGTTACTCGGGAAGAAAAGATATGACCTATGGAAGTGGCTACTTCCGGTTCCGGGAATACTTGCACTTCTCGTAGCTTTAACGGTTAAACCAGGGACTTATGTCATCGGACACTATCTCGGCTATACATTAACCGCACACGTATCATCATTGTCATCAATATTTATAACTATTTTTGCTATAGAAGCTATCATAGCGATGGTATTCTCCATGCATGTAAAAAACCCGTGGCATCACGTAGCAGCATCAACATACGTAGGTGGTGCTATCGCTTGTGTTTTATCTGGAGATTACCTAACCCTTTATATATTCTGGGAAATCATAGCAGTAGCTTCGGCATTTCTCATATGGCTAAATGAAGATCTCGATTGTGCACCTAAAGTAGCATTCAGATATTTGCTTTTCCATATAGTTAGCGGTTTATTCCTTCTAGCTGGAATTTTAATAAGATATAAAATCGAGGGAACATTTGCCTTTATATCCGCAGATATTCATAATCTGAACTTTTACGATTGGCTAATTTTTGTAAGCTTTGCAATAAATGCTGCTATTGTGCCCCTACATGCTTGGATACATGATGCTTATCCCCGTTCTACTGTTCCGGGTATTGTATTTATGAATGCATATACAACAAAAACTGCGGTTTTTGCCCTTGCTACAGTGTTTGCCGGGATGCATCTTTTGGCAATCGCCGGAACAATTATGACCATTTTCGGTGCAGCAATGGCGCTAATTGAAAACAACGCAAGGAAAATTTTAACTTACCACATCATCTCCCAAGTTGGATATATGGTAGCAGGTATCGGTATCGGGGGAGCTCTCGGATTGAACGGAGGTATTGCCCACGCTTACGCCGATATACTGTTTAAAGGTCTTCTTTTTATGGCTGTTGGAGTTATCATCTACTCAACAGGAAAAAGAAAACTTACAGAAATGGGAGGACTTGCATATAAACTACCATGGGTAATGATTTTCTATATGGTCGGTGCACTTTCAATTTCCGGAGCACCTCTTTTTGCCGCTTATGTAACGAAAACAATGGTTATAGCAGGAGCGGCTGAAGAACATATGAAATTACTTGCCCTCGGTCTTGAAGTTGCTGCTGTTGGAACATTCCTATCGGTAGGTTTAAAACTACCCTATTTTGCATTCTTCCATAAAAAAGAATTTGATGGTGAGATTAAAAAGCCTATTCCAAAAAACATGTATGCAGGAATGGCCATGGCAGCATTTATGTGTATTTTAGTAGGTTCTTATCCTCAATTTTTATACAAGATGCTACCTATACAACCTGTTGAGTATCATCCTTATACAGCTTCACATATACTTGCTACCGTTCAACTCCTTGGCTTTACAGGTCTTGGCTTCTATGTTCTTAGAAAAGTTGTCAAACCCCATGACAAAATCGTACTCGATCTCCAATATCTGTACTACGATTTTACAAAATGGTTAATGATGATATTTTCCAATCTTGTAGCCACTTTTGATAACTTCTGGTCAGCCGTCTATAAAAAGGTCGGAATTGCATTGCTTATTCGTATATCCGACTTTACAACAATATTTGACAGAAACGTTATTGACGGAGTTGTTGACGGAAGTGCAAAGGCAGTTGAAAACAGCGGTGCCGCTCTGAGTAAACTTCAAAGCGGAAAACTAAGTGAGTATGTTGAATATTCTATAGCTTTCGGATTTGCAATAATTCTGATTCTTTACTTTATACTACATTAATAATGGAGTGGTTCCATGGTTTTAACTGGATTGATACTGTTTCCAGTAGTTGCTGCGTTAGGTATCCCTTTTTTAAAAGGTGACAGGACAGTAAGATTTTACGCTCTCATAGTAAGTTTGATAGAAATAATTTTAGCAATACCGATCATTACCAAATTTAACCCCGAAGGTGGCTTCCAGTTTGTTGAAAAAAGCTCCTGGATTCCATCAATGGGACTCAACTATTATCTCGGAATTGACGGGATAAGTGTTTTAATGGTCCTTCTAACAGTTTTTATATTACCGTTAACGGTCCTTTGCTCCTGGACATATATAAAAAAGAGAACAAAGGAGTTTCACGTTGCTCTTCTACTTACAACCGCAGCGTGTATAGGTTTGTTTTCTTCTCTTAACCTTGTTCTGTTTTATATATTTTGGGAGGCGATTCTCATCCCTATGTACCTTATAATTGCTATCTGGGGCGGTCCACGAAAAAAGTACGCTTCTATAAAATTTTTCCTATATACACTTGCCGGGAGTGTCCTTCTACTTCTGGCAATAATAGCTTTTTATAAAAGTGCAGGGACATTTTCTATCCCGGAGTTAATGAACCACCAATTTTCTATGACATTCCAAATTTTTGCGTTTTTAGCTATGACAATAGCCTTTGCTATAAAAGTTCCCATGTTTCCGTTCCATACATGGCTTCCCGCAGCTCATGTTGAAGCTCCGACAGCGGGTAGTGTTATCCTTGCATCTATCCTTTTAAAAATGGGGACTTACGGATTTTTAAGGCTTTGTCTTCCCTTAACTCCAAAAGCAAGTATGGAGTTCGCTCCGCTAATAATTATTTTGTCGATAATTTCAATAATTTACGGAGGCTTTATAGCCTTAGGTCAAACAGATGTTAAAAAACTCATCGCCTATTCATCTGTAGCCCATATGGGCTTTGTTACTCTGGGAATCTTTATGTTCAACACGTACGGCATAGAAGGCGCCATAATACAGATGCTTAACCACGGAATAACAACCGGCGCTCTTTTTATAATGATAGGTGCTCTTTACGAAAGAAGTCACAGCAGAGAAATCATCGATAATATGGGACTTTCCAAATATTTACCGGTATTTATCGGCTTTTTTCTCCTATTTTCGTTGTCATCTTTCGGATTTCCGGGAACCAACAGTTTTATAGGAGAAGCTATGGTTCTTATAGGAACATTTACCAAGGACGTCCCTACAGGACTTATCGTAATTCCGGGAGCGATGCTTGCAGCAGCATACATGCTAAGACTCACACTAAAACTTGCATGGGGCGAACCCTCAAAAGCAAAAGGCTGGAAAGATTTGAATTTAAGAGAAATTACAATGCTAATACCTCTTGCATTTTTTGTAATCTATATAGGTATAGCTCCGAAACCTTTTATAAAAATTATAGAACCCTCGGTAAAAACATTAATACAGCAGATTGATAAAAACTCAGGTGAAAAAATTATCAAAACACATAATATCCGGCTCGGAGAGAAAAGATGAACGGATTTACACTTATTTTACCCGAACTTTTTCAAACTTTCATAGTGATTGTTTTGTTTACCTTAGCTATAAGCAAATTAAACAAGTGTTTTAGTTGGTTCCCGATTCTAACTGGTGTTGGCGTTTTGGTTTCTGCCGCTTCCCTATTTAACTCCGGAACACTGTTTTACGGAACATATCAAGTGGATCTTCTATCTCAAATTTTCAAGCTTACTATAGCGACAGGCTTTTTCATATTCTCCTTTTTAGGCGTGAAAAACAAAACCGTGGAAGAGGAAAGAAAGCCGGACTACCTCATGTTGTTATCTTTAAGTGTCCTTGGATTGATGCTACTTACATCTTCCATAGAACTCATAACCATTTATATAGCTCTTGAAATCGCTTCATATGCATTCTACGCTGTGGTCCCTTTAAGGGCGAAAAGCAAGGAGGCCGCCGAAGCCGGAATCAAATACATAATGTTCAGTGCCGTAATGACTGCAATATCCCTGTACGGTCTATCTTTCATATATGCCGATGCCCATACCACCTTCCTATCCCAATTTAAAAACATAGGCTGGACTCTTACCGCTCATCCTATGGCAACTGTAGGATTATCTTTGTTCATTATGGGGTTTCTATTTAAAATAGCTCTTTTTCCGTTTCATTTCTGGGTTCCTGATGCTTATGAAGGTATGTCAAATGAAACAGCTGCATATTTAGCTACAATACCCAAACTGGGTTCCCTTATCGTTTTGATA
>JALSLT010000059.1 GCA_026988135.1 Desulfurobacterium sp. | reverse complement strand
CATCCTTTTTATAACAAGAGGCATAACTATATAAAGATAAATTTGAAGCTTTGAAAACCCTAAACTCAAAGCAGCTTCACTTATCCCTTTCGAAATAGAGTTAAGACCACTTCTTATAATTTCAGCAACATAAGCAGATGTAAAAATGGAAAAAGCTATCAAAGCGGCAATAACAGGTTGAACGGAAACATCCTCTCCCGTAACTCCTCTGATAAATGTGGGAATTGCAAAATAGACCCAAAAAATCACCATAATAAGTGGTGTGGCTCTCACTATTTCAACATAAAAAGTAGCAGGCCACTTAAAAATTTTGGAACTTCTCATCACGGCAATTAACGCACCCAAAAAAAGACTTACAGGAACAACCATAATAGTCATAATGATTGTTAATGTTAGCCCTCCTATCTCCCCCGGCATTCCAAAAACAAGAAACCTTATGTTATCTCTTGTAAATACAGGTTTAAAGTTAAGGTGTTTCAAATAAAACAAAAAAAGAATACCTATCACCGAAAGAGATATAATGTGAATCCATTTCTCTTTATTGCTTTTATTATGCAAATACGCGCCTGCCATTTTTAGATACCCACCTGTTAACAAAATTCATCACAAAGGATGTCGTTAAAGTTAAAACTATATAAAGGATAGTAACAATAGTTGCTGCTTCAAACCCTCTGAAAGTTTCCGCATCTATCTGCTGAGTAACGAAAGTAAGCTCCGCCACACCTATTGTCATAGCAAGAGAAGAATTTTTAATCAAATTAAGATATTGATTTGTAAGAGCAGGAATAATTATTAGAAAAAGTTCCGGAATTATCACATACCTAATTATCTGAATCCTGGTAAGACCAAGACTCATAGCCCCCTCTATTTGCGAATAAGGAATAGCGTTAAGTCCTGACCTTACCACTTCAGAGATATACGCTGAGGTATAAAGAACAAGTGCCATCAAAGCTGAAAAGAAAGCGTTCGAATCATCAACGTGCAAAACTTTCGCAACAACTTTAAGAAAAGGAAAAACATCCGCTATATTAAAAGCAAAGTAGATAAAAAATATCTGAACAATTAAAGGAATATTTCTAAAAACCTCTACATAGTAATAACCGAAAATCCTTAAAAACTCCGATTTCGAATTTCTAAAAAATCCTATAACGAATCCCCAAATAGTCGATAAAACTATCCCGATAAGGGATAGCTTTATCGTTGAAAGAAGTCCTTGAATTATAAGCTGCTTAAATTCCATAATAAGGTCAATTATCATCTTAAACTCCCTTACTTAGGCCACACTTCAGGGAGTTTTGTCGGTTCTTTACCAAACCACTTTTTATAAACTTTCGCATAGGTTCCGTCTAAAACGGCATCTTGAATCGCAAAATTCACAGCATCTCTGAAATCACTATCGTTTTCTCTCACACCCATTCCGTAAGGTTCAGATGTAAAGGGTTCACCAACAACTTTTAACTTTCCATGAGAATCTTTCGCCTGAGTAGCACACCAAGTATAATCGGTTGTGATAGCATCCACTTTCCCTTTCATAAGAGCCATTAAAGCCTGAGGATATTCCTGAAAATAAACAACCTTTGCATTCGGCTGAGCTTTAAGAAAGTTTGGACCACTTGTTGCACCCTGAATAGCCGCAACCCTTTTTCCTGCAAAATCTTTATAACTTTTTGCTTTACAGTCGCTCCTTGCAAGAATAGCCTGTCCATCGAAATAGTAGCTTATTGTAAAGTCAATAGGAAGATCCCTTTTCCTTTTATGAGTCATAGAAGCAGCAGCAAGATCAATATTTCCATTTTCAAGCATCGGAATTCTTGTCTTTGAGGTAACCTGAACAAGCTTTACTTTAAACCCTAACTTTTTAGCTATATATCTTACAAGATCAATGTCAAATCCAACAACTTCACCTTTCTCATTCACGAAACCGAAAGGTTTGAAATCGTATTTTACTCCTACAGTCATATAACCCTTTCGTTTAATTTTCTCAAGAGTACCCGCCTTTGCCGGCGAAAGGCTAACAAGTGCAATTAGAAAAGCCATCACTGAAAGAAACAATACTTTCAATCTCTTCATCACTTACCTCCTTTAAATTTAGTTGATTGATTTTAATTTTTCTTAAAGAAAAAAACAAGTTTCAATATTCGAATATTCCAATATTGAAACAAGAGAAGGCGTGACCTTCTCTTGTGGGGAAATTTACCATTCTACGGAAACGGAACCGGTGTATCTTCTATCTTCATCCTGTCCTGCGTAAGCACCGACTTCCTCCGTATATGAAGCAAACTGAAGAGCAAAAACTCCAAGACGGAAATCAACACCGAAAGTTGGATAACCCTGATAAAGACCTGTGGCAACTGCAAAGGTTGTAAATCTATTGTCCCATATATTTATCTTCGCACCTGCGCGAATTCTTTTACCCCAATCATCATCAACACCGTTGTTCTTCGTAACATCAACAATATCAAGAGCAACAACGGGATATTTAAAAAATCCCTTAATACCTTCAAATTCCGGTTTTAAAGCAACACCAAAATTTACACTCATAGGAATAGTTCCCGCATCTCCAAGTTTTAAATCCCCTACATTTAGAACAGAAATTCCAAATTGTGGATTCCAAAAACTTCCTTCAAGAGGTACGTATTCAAACCCAATATCAAAACCAACACCGGAACCTGAGTTAACATAGTTATCATTCACGTAATCCGTAAAATTATCAGTATTGTCAAGTATTTCCGTAGTGGAAAAATTATGCTCTACAGATTCCGCAAACAGATATTTCACCCCTATTCCTGCTTTTAATTTTCCATCTATGAAGTTTTTAGAAAAACCTCCTATAACACCTCCGTAAGCTTTAGCATCCACTTCTACAAGGCCATCAGTCCCCGCACCTTGATGGGTTGCAAAATTAGCTTGTGCACTTGATACAACAGTAAAACCGAAACCAAAATTTTCAGTACTTTTTACCACACCCAAAAATAGAGACTGAACATCTAAGTGAAAATTATCACCCATATATTTTAGAATCAAATCGTTTAAGGCTTTTGTTTGCTCAGTATCGTTATCTATATCCATAACATCGGAAAAATCGTTAACGAAATCAACCGTTTTAGATGAAGTTGCCCCGGTCACTTTTAAAAGTGTTACTTCAAATCCCGCATCTCCATTTACATCGGATAAACCGGCAGGATTGTAAAATAACGAATTCACACTTCCACCAACGGCAGTATAAGCCCCTCCCATTCCCATTACGGAAGGGTCTTTATATATATAGGGATACTCTAAATTCGCTCCCATAGAAGCTCCGGACATAACAAGCACCAAAGTTAAAGCTTTTATTATCCTCTTCATTACACCTTCCTCCCTTTCCATCAATTACTGATTTAAATATTCAGCTAAAAGATCTTGCACAAGAGTTTCATTATCACTTTTAATCTGTATATCGGAGGCCATATCAAGAGTTGAGTTTGTACAATCAGCCCATGCTACTCCATCCAAAGAACATAAACATGCTGAAGGGTTTGGTTCACATATATCTCTTTTTATATCTGTAAGACTCTCCTCTACATCTCCATTATCATCAGAAATAACAGAAGCTATAGTTTCTGTTCCGCTGTTTATAAGTTCAACGATGCTGTCAACCACCGTAGCAGTATTATTTTCAGTTACAATAGGACAAGGATAGCACCCGGAAGTTTCATTAACAGAGTCACAGGTAGTTCCGTTATCCGCATAACAGTAACCATCTGTAAGAACAACCGTTTTTCCGGTAGAGTAAACTTCAAAAACTTTATAATCCTCGTTATTCTGAGAACATGGGGAAGTAGCATTTACAGTAAGTTTTACAACTTCAAAAGTTTTATTTGAATAACCGAAAGTTCCATTTCCCTTGGATACTAAACTGGTTATACTGGTCATATTTGTTGAAGCATACTCAAGGGCATCTGCACTAAACTGAACACTATCCACAACTCCATCCTGATTCGCATCAAGGTCACAGGTAATATCTCCTGATACAGTGTCATTAGCCCAGGTCTGTATCACATCTGTAAGATTATCGGTTGAAAGCGATTGAAAAAGAAGGGAGAAAGAAGTAGCAGCCTGAGCAAAATCCGCAATACCTTTGAAGAAACATACATCTTTTTCAAGATAAGAAAGGGATGTACTGTTACAATCGATATTGTCTATTGCACTTGAATAGTAGTCACTCGCCTTCTGTAGAAATATAAAATCATCTCCTGGATTTTCACCGGTAACTTTCGATAGAAAGGTTGCCATAGGATCATCTGTATCCGTACTGTCTATCAAATCAGTAAGCAGGCTCGGAATATCGTAACCTGCCTTCCCAACATAAGCAGCCCCGAGATTTACTTTTCTTTCAGTATCGGAAAAAGCATCTTTACATACCCCGTCCAATAGAGCTACTGCCTTATCATATTCCTGCTTGTCAAGAGCATTTGAAACCTCATGTTTACAAGCTTCAGGACTCTCAGAATCACCCAAACTTTCAAAACTGTTACATCCGGCGATAAAGAGAAAGGTTGTTGCAAGAGAAGAAAACATAATAAGTTTTCTCATTAGCACCCTCCTTGTTGGATTATTAGCAACTTTTAATGATTAATTATAGCAAGTTAATAAAACATTTTAATCAAAAATTTTTCAAACAACCCCTATTGATTTTTTTTGAAATTTCAACTATATTTGTGAATTGTGATTCACAATTCTATTCAGGGGGAGGAAGAATGGCAGGAAAAAGAATTTCATCAATCGGAGGAATAGTAGTAATAATAGCTGTTTCCGCATGGCTCGCTCACTACTTTTACTTAAGACATATCTATATAATTTCCGAAGACGCATTTCAAAAGGCAAAAATAACATCCGTATCCACCCAGGATGTTTCCGGAAAGATAACAAAACTTTTTGTAAAAGAGTTTTCCACGGTACACAAAGGAGACCCTCTTTTCAAGATAGATGACTCAATATATAAAAAACAGGTGGCTATTTTAGAAAACAAGATTAAAGCTTTAGAATTCAAGAAAGCCTCTTTACAAACAAAGCTAAAAAAGCTGGAAAATCAACTTCCGGAACAGGTAAAAATGGTAAAAGATAAACTAAATGGAGAAATGGAACAACTTTCTATCCTTGACAATAAAGAAAAACTTGCATCCAATCGATATAAAACATCTGTTACAAAAGCACAAGAAACTATAAAAGCAGCAGAGAAGGGAACAGAAGCGGCAAGAACCAATTTTAAAATGTGGAATAACCGTTTCGAAAGATTTGAAAATCTTTACAATAGAGGAATCATCTCAAAGCAGCAGTTTGAAGAAGTAAAAACCGGCTATAAAAGTGCAGAATTCAAATACCGGGAAAGTTTAGCAAAACTGGTAGCGGCAAAAGAGAACCTAAAATCTGCGGAAAGTCTGAAAAACAACATTGAAATAGTCAAAAAGGAGAGAAATGCCCTAAAGTCGCAAATATCCGTTACAAAAAGAGAGGTAAGAATTACAAAAGAAAACCTTAAAGCAATAGAAGAACTTAAAAACTCGATAAAAGCTCTAACCAAAGAAATTGATGCCACGGAAAAAGGAGTTGAAAAAACTAAAATTTTTCTTTCCCATACTCTCGTCAAATCTCCGGTTAACGGAACCGTAGCAAAAAAATGGAGAGAGAAAGGAGAGTTCGTATCGCCGGGATTACCTGTATATTCTCTATATAACCCTAATAGTTTTTACATTCTCGCATGGATAGAAGAAGACCGTATTAAAGACTTTAAAGTCGGAAGTAAAGTTAAAGCGGAATTGGAAATTTGCGGAAAAGAGTTCGAAGGAAAAGTAACCTCTATCGGCAAAGCGGCAGGTTCCGAGTTCGCTCTAATACCGAGAGATCCGTCTCAAGGAGAATTCACAAAAGTAACCCAAAGAATACCGGTAAAAATAAACATCAAGAATGTTCCAGAAACCTGCATAAAACCGGGAACAAGCGTAACAGTATATATCCACAAGGATTGAAAAGATGGAAAGAAAAACATTTATGATAGGTGTGTTAATTGTAACCGGAATGTTTATGACACTTCTTGACACCACAATTGTAGATATTGTTATTCCACATATGATGAGCGCTTTTGATGCCAAAACCGAAGATATCCAATGGGTAATAATAGCTTACATGATAGCTTCGGCAATAGCAATGCCCACTGTCGGATGGATAGGCGGAAAATTCGGACATAGGAACACTTACCTTTTCGGAATAGGCCTTTTCACCATTATGAGCGCTTTGTGCGGGATAGCTCCAAATTTCCAAACCATGCTTGCAGGAAGAGTATTTCAGGGTTTTGGAGAAGGATTGGCGGTTCCCATGGCTTTAACATTACTTTACGAAATATTTCCAGAAGACAAAAAGGGACTTGCAATGGGAATGTACGCCATAGGAGCTGCATTCGGTCCATCCCTCGGTCCAACAATAGGAGGATATTTAACGGAACATATGGACTGGAGATGGGTATTTTACGTTAATATTTTACCGGGAATTATCGTTCTATACCTATTATCTTTACTCCTTGAAAATTTCAAAGACACAAAACACAAAATATCATTTGATATTACCGGATTTATCCTGCTTACAGTATCTTTAACATCCATTTTAGTTGCACTATCGAAAGGGAACAGCTGGGGATGGAGTAGTGCAAAGGTTGTAATGTTGTTCTATACATCAATCGTAACAGCAGTATTGTTTATATACACGGAAACTAAAGTCAAACATCCGCTTATAAACCTTAACCTTTTCAAATACGGCTTTTTCACATACAGTTCCATATCAAGAATCCTCTTCGGAATGGGACTTTACGCCTCCTATTTCATGTTACCTTTATATTTGGAAAGATTAAGAGAATTCCCGACAATAGTTGCGGGAGAAATCCTTTTTTTTCCTGCTTTCCTAACAGGCATTGTAAGCCTAATCACAGGAATACTTATAGATAAAAAAATAGTAAGTCTAAAGGTAGCTATTATCGGTGGAATTATCGTTTTCATATACGGAACTCATTTGCAAAGCAAACTTGACCTCATCATGGGAAAAGAACAGATAATCCTTCATCTCCTTCCCTGGGGAATCGGCATGGGAATTTTCTTTCCAGCCCTTGCACAAGTTGCTCTTGCCGATTTTAAAGGGGAACTTTTAAGGCAATCTTCAGCTCTTCAAAATGTTTTAAGACTTGTAGGAGGCAGTATAGGCACATCTCTTGCAACTTTCATACTGACATCCAGAAAGGATGCGCACCTTATAGGAGCAACAGAGAAAATCTCTTCTTCCGCTCCACAAATCACCGAATTTATGGCAAAAGCAAAAGGTTACTTGTACTATTTCCGCTCCACAACATCAAATTTTATAGAGCCCAAAGCAAAAGCTCTTCTGGGAATCTTATTTGCAAAAGAAGCATACTGGCTCTCTTTCAGGGATGTATTTTTCTTTGCCCTTATCTGTGGTATTCTCTCCTTAATCCCTGCCTTTTTCATCAAACCAAAGGAGGCAAAAAATGAAAATTAACAAGAAACTTCTTATAGCGGCCATCATTTTCCCATCAATCTGTGTATGTGAACCTCTATCTTTAAACCAACTAATAGACACGGCCATAAAGAACAACACCGATATAAAAATATCAAAAAATAAACTCAAAATACGAGAATTTGAAAAGAAAGAAGCAATAGGCAAATTTCTCCCTTCTATAAACTTGGAATACTCAAAAATTCATCAATCGGATATTCCTGAAATGAAATTAACTTTACCGGGATTACCTCTACAACAATTCCCCCTTATAGAAAAAAATTACTATTCTATTAAAGCAACTCTTACGCAACCTCTATTCACAGGAGGATATCTTTACTACAATCTGAAAGTAAAAGACAGCAGAAAAAGAGCCGAAACCTTCTTGGTCAAATATAAAATAACCGATATAAAAAGAAAAATAAAGCAGGATTACTACACTTTAACTGAAGCAAAAACAGCCGTAGAGATAGCAAAAAGCTATGTAGCAGCAGCAAAAAACCACCTCAAAGATGCTGAAAACTTTTATAAAGAAGGAATCGTACCAAGAAGAGACCTCCTCGAAGCCAAAGTTAAATATCACGAGACTCTGGAATCGTTATCAAAAGCAGAGAGTTTTTACACAATAAGTCTTGAAAAACTTAAAACAGATACCGGAACAAACGAAATAGAAGTAAAATTTAAAAAATTATCCTATAAGCCTTTGAAATTAAATCGGAAACAGTTGATAGAAATGGCATACAAGGGAAACTTTTTATTAAAGGCATCCGAAATCGGAGCAAAAGGAGCAAAATACGGAACCAAAATCGCCTACTCTCAATTTCTCCCGAAAGTAACACTTGCTCTCGGTTATGAAAAAACCGACCAATATCCCGGAATCGGAAATTTTGATGAAACTTACGGCGCTTTAATGGTAAACATACCTATCTTCGAGGGAAGCCAAAGATACTGGAGAACCCTAAAAGCCAAAGAAACCGAAAGAGAAATGAAACTAAAAACAACAGACATAAAACAACGGTTAAAACTCGGTATTATCACCTCTCTATCGAAACTTAAAAGTGCAGAAAATCGCATAAACACAGCAAAAACCATGACTGAACAAGCTAGAGAACTTTTAAGAGACTCGGAAGAAAGGTATAAAGCCCAGGTAGGAACATCAACGGAAGTATGTGACGCAATGGCATACCTTACAAAAGCGAAAGGAACACTAAATTCGGCAATAGCCGATTACTATAGAGCTTTGGCGGACATAGAGTATTACGTAGGAAAACTACCATCAGATAATACTTATCAAAAATAAAAACCGGCGGGAATTTCCCGCCTTTACAAACCTCTGCATAATTTGTCTCAAATCAAAGAAAACATTTATCAAAACAATATTATTAAAAGCAGAGAAAAATATAGGAGCTGTATCATGAATATTACAGCTTTAACAATAAACGGAATTACAATCATCTCCATTGCAATAGCATTCAAAAAGGACAAGAAAAAAACAGAAAAAGCGTTAAAAGTAGCATTAAAGGTTTCTTTAAAAATGCTCCCAATGGTAATAATAACAATTCTAATTATAGGACTAATCTTAGGATTCATTCCCAAAAGCACAATTATCAACATTGTCGGTGAAAGAGCAGGACTGAAAGGTATAATAGCAGTTGCTTCTCTCGGAGCAGTTCTTCATATCCCTTCCATTATCTCATTCCCTCTTACCGCATCCTTACTGAGAGCCGGAGCCTCTATTACATCCGTAGCGGTATTTATCACTACACTTACAATGATAGGAATAGTTACACTTCCCATTGAAATAAGAGAACTTGGAAAAAAATTAGCTATTTTAAGAAACGGATTAAGTTTTATCATCGCCATAGTGATAGGGGTACTAATGGGAATAATACTATGAAGAACGGTAATGACAATAAAAACATGAAACAAGACCTTATAGCACTGCTTATAACAGTAATTATAACTGTTGTTTTACTCTATCTGGTTCCATCCAAAAGAGAAATCGTAATAACAATTTCATGGAAATTCTTTATTGAAATGATATCTATACTTCCCGCAATAATGATACTTATGGGTTTATTTTCCGTATTTATTCCAAACGATTTAATAGTAAAACATCTGGGAAAAACAGCAGGTATAAAAGCGATTTTCCTGGGCATACTTATGGGGACTCTTCCTACGGGGCCCCTTTATGTTGCTTTCCCTATTGCCTCCTCTCTACTAAAAAAAGGGGCAAGTATTTCCTGTATTATCGCTTTTCTCTCCGCATGGGCTTGCATAAAAATTCCACAGGAAATGGTAGAATTGCAATTTTTGGGTTTTAAATTTATGATTGCAAGACTAATTCTAACAGTTATTTTTGTAATAATAATGAGCGTGATTATAGAAAAACTTTTAAACAAAAAATCCGGGGAATTTGCCACAAACAGTTAAAATCTAAAAAAGCAGAGAACTGCTTCAGTCTCTGCTTAAATAAAAAATTTTAAACGGTTTTACCTATTTTATGAACGGTTTCAACTAAAAACTTTGCTTTTGTAGGGTCTGTTTTAGGAAGAATACCGTGTCCAAGATTAAAAATGTGCCCCCTTGCCTTTTTTCCTTCCATTACAACCCTTTCAACCTTTTCAACAATTATTCTATCATCAGCAAAAAGAGCTACAGGGTCAAGATTTCCCTGAATCGATTTATCTATTTTTTCAATAGTGGAAGAGATATCTGTCCTCCAATCAAGCCCTATAACATCAACATTTAACCTGTTATTTATTCCCAAAAGATGACTACTATTTACACCAAAGTGAATAATAGGTGTTTCAGGATATTTCTCCCTTATGGAATTAACTATTTTTTCAGTATAAGGGAAAACGTGATTTTCATAATCTTCAGCAGACAAAACCCCCATCCAGGAATCAAAAATCTGGATAAGGTCAACTCCAGCTTCTATCTGTGAAATGAGATATTTGGTAACAACCTCAGAAAGTTTGGTCATAAGCTTATCCCACAACTCGGGACTATTCCACATCGTAGCTTTTGCAGCAAGATAATCTTTCGTACTTCCACCTTCAAGGATATAACTTGCAAGAGTAAAAGGGGCTCCCGAAAATCCTATTAAAGGACGGTCTGTTAAATTTTTCTTAATAAGCTGTATAGTTTCAATAACGTAAGGAAGGTCCTTTTCCGGTTCGGGAACTTTTAAAGCTTCCACATCATCAACCGTTTTAACAACTGGAGAAAGAACAGGTCCCTTACCAGAAACAAAATCAATATTTATACCCATTTTTTCAACAGGAACAAAAATATCAGAAAAAAGAATAGCTGCATCAACTCCTATTTCATGAATAGGTAAAAGGGTAACCTCTGCGGCAAGTTTCGGATTTCTACATAAATCCATAAACGAACCTGCATTCGCCCTTATCTCTCTGTATTTTGCAGAATATCTTCCTGCCTGCCTCATAATCCATATCGGAACGTAATCTGACTTTTCACCACGAGCAGCTTTTAAAATCGGATGGTCTTTCATAGATTTCTCCTGCACTGTAATCTAAAATTTAAAGTGAATTATAGCAAACAAACTACCGTTAAATAAGAAGCATTAAAATTTTCTGATAAACTTTATATAATAAGTATTGTTAATGCTAAAACTTAACAAGCAAACCGACCAACCAAACAATATTTAAGGAGGACTTTATGAAAAAGCAATTTCTTGTTCTTTCTGGGATTTCACTACTGCTTTTAACAGCTTCTTGCGGTGGCGGAGGCGACACAGAAGTACCAGCTTCAGCATCTTCGGAAAGAATCTGTTATCACAATGAAACAATATCAACCGACACCACATGGAACGATACATGCACCCATGTAATTGATGGAGACCTGTATATAAAAAACGCATCAGGTGCAACCTTAAAAGTTGAAGCAAATACAACAATAAAAGTTAACAAAGGATACGCAATCTATGTAGGAAGCGGAAATCCTGGTGGACTAATTTTAAACGGAACATCTGACAGACCCGTAACAATCACCGCAAACTCACCATCTCCCACAAAGGGGTACTGGACGGGAATTATTTTTGAAGATCAGGCACTTTCCTCTTCTTATATTTCAAATGCAACAATAATGTACGCAGGTGGTGATTCTGGTTATAGTCTTGGAGATGCAGCTATAATAGCTGATGGTGCTCTGATAAATATAAAAATTCTCAATTCAAAAATAACAGAAAGTGCCGACATTGGAATTCTTTTTACCGGCGGAAACGGATTTGCTCAAGGTTCTATAAACAACACCATAACAAATTGCACTGGTTTCCCTATAAGTATTCCTGCTAATTTTGCTTCTACCGTTAAACCTGGTGAATATACAGGAAACGGACAAAACTATATTTTGGTTAATACACAGCTTGGTTCTGGTGATGGATGGAAAGTTACAGATAGTGGAACGTGGGAAAATGTCGGAGTTCCATACTATGTAAACGGAGATCTTTACGTGGACAACAATGGAGATCCACCTGCACCGACTCTTGAAATAAAAAATACAACCGTAATAATGGCAGGAGAAAGTTGTATAAAAATTGGCAATTACGAAGGAGGTCTTAAAGCCTACAACTCAACTTTTACAACTATAAACAAGGCAAAAGGTCAATGGGTAGGAATCATTTTTGAAAATGCACTTACAGAAGGACTCCTTGAAAACTGCACGGTAGAATACGGAGGTAGAGATTCAGAATATTCAGGGTACAGTAGTGCTACTAATGATGATGGAAATATTTTAGTAATAGATAATGCTGTTAACGTTTTAAACATATACAACACCACCATAAGGGAAAGTGCTGCTTATGGAATCATAAGAGGATGGAAATCTTCTCTTAGTAGTAAAGATTATACAAACCCGACTTATAATAATACTTTTGAAAACAATACTTCAGGAGATCAATCAACACCACGGCCGTAAATCCAAATTTAAAATAAGGAAAGGATGTTCATCCTTTCCTTATTTTAACAGGAACATAATCACACACAGGGTCTTCTTCCATATAATCTCCATATTTCCAGTAAGCCCTTACTCTGCAACCATTACAGATTTTAAGATACTCACACTCTCCACACCTTCCTTTAAACTCATCTATCTTTCTCATATCCTGCATAATCTTTGATTCAAACCAGGCTTTGCTGAAAGGAGTATCAAACACATTGACATCGGAAATAGGAAAATAACTGCAGGGTTTAAGCCAGCCGTGGCAGTCTATAAGAGCGATAGATTGTCCCGCCACACAGCCCTTTCCACCACCTGTTCCAAAAACAAGATTTCGCCTTTCCAAATCAAGACCATCCCTTTTAGCATTCTGCCTGAAAATTCTGTAATAGTGGGGAGCACACGTTGGACGAACAAGAATAGTACTATCACCTTTTAAAATCAAATCTTTTTCAAGCTCATAGTGCCAGTTAAGCCAGTAATTTGCCTCATCTGCATTTAAAAGCTCCTCATTTGCTTCCTCTCCCCTTCCAACAGGAAGAACAAGAAACATATACCACGCTTTTGCACCAAGTTCCCTTGCCTTTTTATAAACATTGGGAATGTCAAAAGCGTTTCTTTTTGTAAAAGATGAATTTATAAGGAAGGGAATATCATGACGTTTAAAATGCTCTACTGCATTTACAACAGCATCAAAAGCCCCTGGCTGCTTCCTAAAATCGTCATGAGTTTCAGGAGTTGAACCATCAAGAGATAGAGAAACAATTCGGATACCCGTTCTCTTCATATCTTTACACACAGTATCGTCTATCAAAGAACCGTTTGTGGCAATACACATTCTAAAACCTTCTTCTGTTCCGTAAGCGGCAATATCAAAAACATCTTTCCTCAAAAGTGGCTCTCCACCTGTCAGAACAATAGTAGGTTTTGACACTGTAGCTATATCATCCATCAGTTTTTTTGCTTCTTCAAAGGTAAACTCTCCTTCTTCAGATTCCATGGTGGAAGAGGAACGACAATGGATACAATTAAGGTTACATCTTCTTGTTATTTCCCATGCAAGCCACTTGGGAAGAAATTCTTCATTTTTCATACTTCACTCTCCGTAAAACTAAATTTGCAAATGAAATTATAGCTTTTTAGACTTAAAACCAAAATGGTTGATATTATCTTTAAGTTGGAAGACATTTCCAAAAAATAAGTAACAACAATAAATTTATTTTTATTCAAGAAGTGATACAAGTTTATAGTTTTTTATTTAAAACAGTTGAATTTTACCCATAAAACTTTAAATTAGTAGCCTATAGTTTTTTAATTTACAAGGAGGAATTATGGTAAGAGGAAGAAAGCCTGGAAAAAGAACCAACAAAGCAGTAAAAGTTTCACTACCCAAAAAGACGTACTATATACTCTATGGAATTGCAGGAAATAATGAGTTAAAATTAAACAAGCTCATTAAAACAATCCTTGAAGAAAGGCTCGAAAACTCTACAGTAGCGGAATTAACACAACTTATTGACGGTATAAAAAAGGAAAAAGAAGAGATTAAAGAAGAGGGACAATAATTCTACTTTGCCGGGATATATATCCCGGCATTAAACCCTAATATCTCCCACCTCAAGAAATGCCCTTGCTTTGTTAAGTGTCTCCTCATACTCCTTCTCAGGTACGGAATCCCAGACAACTCCTGCTCCCACCTGAAGATAAGCTCGATTTTTTTTCATAAGCATTGTCCTTATAACAATATTAAAATCAAAATTTCCATCGAAACCGAAATATCCTACGGATCCTGTATATAAAGCCCTGCGAGTCGGTTCGAGCTCCTCAATAATTTCCATAGTCCTCACCTTGGGAGCACCTGTTATCGTACCTCCGGGAAACATCGCTTTTACTATATCCACAGGATGAACATCCTTATCAACTTTTCCTATCACATTGGAAACTATGTGAATGACATGTGAATATTTCTCTATCGTCATCAATTCATCAACCTGGACCGTTCCGAATTTAGCAACTTTTCCCATATCGTTCCTTTCAAGGTCAACAAGCATTATATGCTCGGCTTTCTCTTTTTCAGAAAGGAGAAGCTCCCTGGAAAGAAAAACATCCTCGGTTCTGTTTTTCCCCCGTTTTCGTGTCCCGGCAATAGGCCTTGTTTCTATTACAGAATTAACTTTTCGTATCAACCTTTCCGGAGAACAGGAAACAGCCACATAACCATCCATATCCATATAAAAGGAAAAAGGAGAAGGATTCATTCTTTTTACTTTTCTATATAATTCAATAGGCAAACCGGAAAAAGAAAATTCTATACGTTGAGAAAAGTTAACCTGAAACGTATCTCCAGCCTCTATATATTTTTTTATTTTTTCAACGGAACTAATAAAATAATCTTTGCTCATATTAAACCCGGTAAATTTTAAAGAAAATTCCTCATGGAAACTATCGGAAAAAGAAGCAGTATTGAACAAGTCTTTACAATCAGTTTCTCCAAATATATTGATACGTTTTTCAAGATTATCAAAAACTATTACGGTATCAGGAAGAAAAAACGAAATTTCAGGCATACCTACATCATTAACAGCAACATTAGGTAAATTTTCTACATAACGAACAGCGTCATAAGAAAAGTATCCAAAAATACCAAATAAATCTTTATATCGCTTCTTCATTTCTTTATAAAATTCTTTCAATCGTAAAAAACCATATGAACTATTCCTAACGATAAGTTTTTCTTTCTCACCGATACATATAAACGAATATCTACCAACTTTCCCATCTATATATGCCGAATCCAGGAAAAGTTTAACGGGAAATCCTGCCACCAGCAATTTTTCAAAAACAGTATCAGGAGTAAACCAACCGCCATTTATAAGCATAAACGGAACACCTCCCAAATTAGTCACTTGTGTATAAACTCTAAAGATTTTATGATATTATTCACCTTTATCAACTGTTTTAACCTCTTGCCGAAAAATTAGGAGGCAGAAAAATGAAACTTTCCGGCGCGGAAATACTATTAGAAGCTTTAAAGCTTGAAGGAACGGAATACATTTTCGGGTATCCCGGAGGTGCTGTTCTTGACATCTACGATAGACTCGCCTATACGCCTTTAAAACATATACTTGCCAGACACGAGCAGGGAGCTACCCATGCAGCTGACGGTTACGCAAGAACAACCGGAAAAGTAAGTGTATGTTTTGCTACATCGGGACCGGGAGCAACAAACCTTGTAACAGGACTTGCAACTGCACAGATAGACTCTGTCCCTATTGTAGCATTTACAGGAAATGTACCCACATTCATGATAGGAAATGACGCATTCCAGGAAGTTGATACAGTTGGTATAACAAGGCCGATAACAAAACACAACTTCTTGGTTAAAAATGTAAACGACCTTACGGATATGATAAAAAAGGCATTTCACATAGCAAAAACAGGAAGGCCCGGAGTTGTTCTTGTTGACCTTCCAAAAGACGTAATGAAAAGTATTACCGATTTTTTTGATAAAGAATACAAATCACCTATTCAGACAAGAAGTTACAAGCCTGTCAAAAAAGGACACCCCGGACAGATTAAAAGGGCGGCAAAAGCAATATCTCAGGCGAAAAGACCGATTTTATATGTTGGTGGAGGAGTTATAAAAGCCAATGCTTCGGACTTAATCCTTAAACTTGCCGAATTTGTTACCATACCGGTAACAACAACTCTCATGGGACTCGGTGCCGTTCCCGGAACACATCCCTATTTTCTTGGAATGCTTGGAATGCATGGCACATATGCAGCCAACACAGCCATAACCGAATGCGACCTGCTTATCGCAGTTGGCGCCAGATTTGATGACAGAGTAACAGGAAAAGTATCCGAATTTGCACCCAACGCAAAAATTATACATATAGACGTTGACAGTGCCGAAATAGGTAAAGTAAAAGAAGCCAATATCCCAATAGTTGGGGATGCAAAATTCGTTCTTGAAGAATTACTCACTGAAATCGAAAAACAGATTATGAAAAATAGAGAAGTATCCATTGAAAGAGATAGATGGATGGACACTATCCAGCACTGGAAAGTAAAGTACCCACTTTACTATGAACCAAGTGATGTTGTGATAAAACCTCAATTCGTCATAGAGAAGATATATGAAATAACGCAGGGAGACGCAATAATAGCAACGGATGTTGGACAGCATCAAATGTGGGCAGCCCAATATTACAAATACAAAAGGCCAAAACAGCTTGCCACCTCAGGAGGACTTGGAACAATGGGATACGGTGTTCCGGCTGCAATAGGAGCACAAATAGGAAATCCTGACAAAACCGTATTTTGTATTTCCGGAGACGGAAGTTTTCAGATGAATATGCAGGAAATAATTACAGCTTCTCACTATAAAATACCCGTAAAAATAGCCGTTCTCAATAATAGATATTTGGGAATGGTTCGTCAGTGGCAAGGAATATTCTACGACAGAAACTATTCACAGGTTGATATTGAGTTCCAACCGGACTTTGTTAAACTAACAGAAAGTATGGGAGGAATCGGACTTAGAGCCGAAAAACCGGAGGATGTTGAAAAAGTCCTGAAAGAGGCTATGAGTATAAATGACAGACCCGTTGTTATAGACTTTGTCGTAAACAGAGAAGAAGATGTTTTTCCGATGGTTCCTCCAGGAGCAGCAATAAGTGAAATGATACTTCCCAAGTACGGAAAAAATTCCAAAAAAGCCGTTGGCTAAGAGGTAGCTATGAAAAAAAAGGGAAAGGAAAGAAAACATATAATAAGTGTTTTGGTTGAAAACCATCCCGGTGCACTGGCAAGAATCGTAGAATTATTTAGCGCAAGAGGATACAATATTGAAAGCCTTAATGTTGGACACACAGAAGACCCCACAATATCAAGACTGACAATGGTAGCTCAGGGAGATGAGAAAACAATTGAGCAGATAGTAAAACAACTTAGAAGACTTGTTGATGTCTTTAAAGTAAGAGACCTTACAGATAAAAAAAAGCTTGACAGAGAACTCTTAATCGCAAGGCTAAATACCGATAGCTCCGGAAAGAAAGAAGAAATCATGAGGGTAGCAACAATATTCGGAGCTCAAATAGTTGATATATCAGATGACACTTACACTCTCGAACTAACAGGAGACGAAGAACAGATTGACGCATTTATAGAACTTATAAAACCAATGGGAATCAAAGAAATGGCAAGAACAGGAAGAGTTGCCATGGTAAGAGCACTTCATGGAGAAACTTTCAATTAAACCAACGGAGGTTAATATGGCAAAGGTATATTACGAACAGGACGCTTCACTTAAACCCATCGAAGGGAAAACCGTAGCTATTTTAGGTTATGGCAGTCAGGGACATGCTCACGCCCTCAATCTTAAAGATAGTGGCATAAATGTTGTAATCGGTTTGAGACCCGGAATTTCCGCAGAAAAAGCAAAAGCTGACGGATTTGAAGTGCTTTCTCCGGCAGAAGCTGCTGTAAAAGCCGACATAGTAATGTTTCTCCTCCCCGACCCTATCCAAAAAAAAGTTTACGAAGAGGCTGTAAAGCCAAACTTAAAACCGGGGATGGCACTTGCCTTTGCCCATGGTTTTAACATCCATTTTAATCAAATTGTCCCACCTGCCGATGTTGATGTTTTCATGGTAGCCCCCAAAGGTCCCGGACATCTTGTAAGATGGACATACCAAGAAGGAGCCGGAGTTCCTGCCCTTGTAGCTATCCATCAGGATGCAACAGGAAAAGCCCTTGAAACCGCTCTTGCATACGCCGAAGGGATAGGAGCAACAAGAGCCGGAGTTATTGAAACAACATTTAAAGAAGAGACAGAGACAGATCTTTTCGGCGAGCAAGCGGTTCTATGCGGCGGAACAGCAGCACTTGTTAAAGCCGGATTTGAAACACTTGTTGAAGCTGGATATCAGCCGGAAGTTGCCTACTTTGAATGTCTCCATGAATTAAAACTTATCGTTGACCTTATGTATCAGCACGGTCTTGCAGGTATGAGATATTCTATTTCAACAACAGCAGAATATGGAGACTACACAAGAGGTCCAAGGGTCGTTACAGAAGAAACAAAGAAAGCGATGAAAAAAATACTCGACGAAATACAAAAAGGTGAATTTGCTAAAGAGTTTGTTCTTGAAAACCAGGCTAACAATCCTACTCTTAACGCTTATAGAAGAATAGATGCAGAACATCCTATCGAAAAAGTCGGACAAAAACTAAGAGAGATGATGCCTTTCCTTAAAACAAAGAAAAAAGACCTTAAATAATCAAAATATACGGGGGCATTAGCCCCCTATCATCCCGAAATCACCAATGGACAATTTGAAAATTTCCACTAAATTTCTTTTTCATGAAAGATAAAATTGTAATAAAAGGTGCAAGACAACATAACTTAAAGAATGTTGACCTTGAAATACCTAAAAATAGCTTTACCGTAATCACAGGGCTTTCCGGTTCCGGAAAATCTTCCCTTGCCTTTGATACTCTTTATGCAGAAGGACAAAGGAGATACGTTGAATCTTTATCATCCTACGCAAGACAATTTCTCCAACTTATGGAAAAACCTGATGTTGACCTTATAGAAGGACTTTCACCAGCCATATCAATAGAGCAAAAAACCGTATCAAAAAATCCACGCTCTACAGTTGGAACAACAACAGAGATTCACGACTATTTAAGGCTTCTCTTTGCAAGAGTGGGAACTCCTTACTGTCCTAACTGCAACATTCCGATTCAACCACAAACTGTTCAGGAAATTGTGGACAGGGTTTTAAGGTTTGAAGGAAAAAGGATACTGATTCTTTCTCCTGTTATCAGAGAGCAGAAAGGAGAGCATAAAAAACTTATAGAAAAGCTTGAAAAGCAGGGATTTAGGAGAGTAAGAATTGATGGAAAAATTTACACAATAGAGAAAGCAAAAGAGCTAAAACTTGAAAAACGGGCAAAACACTCCATAGACGTAATAGTTGACAGGTTAAAAATAAAAAAAGATGATAAAGCACGGTTAGCAGACTCCGTCGAAATATCCGTAAATCTTTCTGAAGGACTGATTATTATTGTTGACCACGATTCCCAAAAAGAGGAAGTTTTCAACACCAAAGGCGCATGTCCAAAGTGTGGCTTTAGCTTTAAAGAGATATCTCCGAGACTTTTCTCATTCAACAGCCCGATGGGAGCATGCGATAACTGCGGAGGAATAGGATATAAACTTAAAATAGACCCCGATCTTATTATGAATTGGAATAAACCGGTAATATCCGCCTTTCTAATTAGCGAAAACAGGAGATTCGAATATATCAAAGATATGGTATCAACAGCATGCGAACATATCGGTATTTCACCCTATCAACCTATAGGCGAAATAGAAAAAAGCAAACTGGACTTCATTCTCTATACCGAAAAAGGATTGGTAAGAGTATTGAATACCATCGGATGGAATAAAGGAAAATACAAACCTTACTACTTTGAAGGAATAATAAAACATCTCGAAAGAAGGTACATGGAAACGGAATCGGAAACGGTCAGAAAACAGATAGAAGAGTATATGGGAGAAACTCCCTGCGAACACTGTAAAGGTAAAAGACTCAACATAGAAGCCCTGTCTGTAAAAATAGCAAATTTTAATATAGCCGACATTGAAAATATAAACATAAAAAAAGCATACCGTTTTTTCAAAGAAATTAAATTCGAAAAAAGAAAAAAAATAATAGCGGAACGAATCCTTAAAGAGATAAAGAATAGGCTAAAATTCCTACTTGATGTGGGACTTGATTATATAAGCCTTGACAGGAGAACAGGAACTCTCTCAGGTGGAGAATCTCAGCGAATACGCCTCGCCACCCAGATAGGTTCAAAACTAACAGGAGTTTTATATGTTCTTGATGAGCCAAGTATAGGACTCCACCAGAGGGATAATACAAAACTCATAAACACTCTAAAAGAACTAAGAGATATAGGAAATACTGTAATAGTTGTTGAACATGACACGGAAACGATAGAAAATGCCGATTTCATAGTTGATATGGGACCGGGAGCCGGGATTCACGGTGGAAAAGTTGTTGCCACAGGGACGGCTGAAGAGATAAAGAACAACGAAAACTCAATCACGGGGAAATATCTGTCCGGAAAACTTAAAATTCCTGTTCCTGAAAAAAGAAGAAAACCGCAAGGAAAAGTGCTGAGAGTTATAGGGGCAGAGGAACACAATCTTAAGAATATAACTGTTGAATTTCCACTGGGAGTTTTTATATCTGTTACAGGAGTTTCAGGTTCCGGAAAATCAACCCTTATTAATGAAATTCTTTACAAAGCAATATCGAGAGAACTTAACAAAAGCAAAGCTATTCCCGGAACCCACAAAAGAATAGAAGGAATGGAACATATAGATAAAATTATAAATGTTGACCAATCTCCGATAGGTAGAACACCAAGGTCAAATCCTGCAACATATATAGGAGTTTTCGATTTCATAAGAGATCTATTTGCAGCAACACCTGAAGCACGAGCGAGAGGATATAAGAAAGGAAGATTCTCCTTCAACATATCCGGCGGAAGGTGCGAAGCGTGCAGAGGAGACGGCGTTACTAAAGTTGAAATGCACTTTCTCCCGGATATTTATGTAACCTGCGACATATGTAACGGGAAAAGATACAACAGGGAAACCCTTGAGATAACATACAAAGGAAAAAACATTCACGATATTCTTGAAATGAGCGTTGAAGAAGCCCTTGAGTTTTTCAAACATCACAAAAGAATAATGAGAAAACTGAAAACCCTCTACGATGTTGGGCTTTCATACATAAAACTGGGACAACCGGCAACAACCCTTTCAGGCGGTGAAGCTCAGAGGATAAAACTTGCCAAAGAGCTTTCAAAAAGGGCAACAGGAAAAACTGTTTACATCCTTGATGAACCGACAACCGGACTACACATTCACGACGTTAAAAAACTTATAGAAGTTCTTCAAAAACTGGTTGATATGGGAAACACGGTAATTGTCATAGAACACAACCTTGACTTTATAAAATGCACAGATTATGTAATAGACATAGGACCTGACGGTGGAGATAAAGGGGGGGAAATTGTCGCTACCGGAACACCTGAAGAGATAACTAAAAAAGATACCTGGACAGGTAGATACCTGAAAGAAATTTTGGTATATTGATTACTGTATTAAAATAAATATCTGTCCGGGGAAATGTATGGATTTTAATCTATTACTTGAAAATACAAATTTTTCCGAAAAACATTTTAAAGAGTTGAAAAAAATAAGAAGTTTAATTTCAAAAAGCGATATAATCCTTATCGGAAGAGAGCTTAAAACTTTTGTAGATATGAAATTTCCCGAATACAGAAAACTTCTTGAAGATGTGCAGATCTCTAACCTCCTTTTTGCAAAAACAATTGAAAATTTTTATGAAAGTTTTTTTAGTAAGAAAAGTTTAAATTTGATGGTAAACTCCATTTTGAAAATTCACAAAAAGTGGGATATAAATTTTGTCGATTTTATACAAGTCTATTCCGTCTTCGTTGGAAAATTTCTAAACCTTATATTCAGAAAACTCAATAAGGAAGAGTGGCAACTTTTCAAAACAGTATCAAAACTTCTCATTACAATAGGAGAATATTTTTTAATAGCAAAGAGAACAGAGATTGAAATTATAGAAAAAGACCCTATCACCGGGCTACTTCCCAGATATAAAATCAGACAATTTTTCGAAAACTTGAAAGAGGCAAATAAAAACTGTTACGGATTTGTCCTTGATATTAGAAGTTTTGCCAACATAAATACCGTTTTAGGTTACGAAGCCGGAGACACCGTTTTGATTCACATATCCAACATTCTAAAAAATAAACTTAAAATAAAAGATAATACTAATCTGTTTCGACTTCAAGGAGACCAGTTTTTCATCTTCATAGAATCTTCCTCCCAAGAAGAAGCTTTGGAACTTATAGAAAACTCCTTAGAGTCAATACGGAAAAACCCTATTACTCTTCCCATATCAGGAAAGTTACAACCTATAAACCTTTCTCTGATTTCTGTAGGATCAGAAGTACTTAACTCTTGTAATTACTCCTGCTTTATGTGGACAATTGAAAATGCCCTTTCGGAATATAAAAAAATAAAAAAATCAGGAGTGTTTATCCTGGATGAAAAAGTTAAAAATCAGTGTCGCATCCAGAGGAAAAATATACAAAGAGTAATATCAGCTGTCGAAAACAATAGAATAGCATTTGCAATCCAAAAAATTATAGATATTTCAACAGGAAATCTTTTCGGATATGAAGCCCTCGCAAGACTTATCAGTGTAAACGGAGAGATTATTCCTGCAAATCTTTTTTTTAAGGGCTTAAATTTATACTCCTTAGATGAAGAAATTGACAAAATAGTAATTGACAAATCGTTTAAGTTTAAAAGTGCAACAGAGATGAGAGAAATCCTATCTGTTAACGTATCCAACACTCTCCTTGAAGGAAATACAGACTTCTTAATCAAAACAGCACAAAAATATAAAGTCAACCCTAATGAAGTCATAGTAGAACTCACCGAAAGGCAAAACCTCTCCCTCATTACAAACTTACCAGATAAAGTAAACTATTTGAGAAAAGCAGGATTTAAAATTTTTATCGACGATTTTGGAGTTGATTACGCAAACTTTCATCTCCTTGAAAAGATAGAAGTTGACGGAATAAAAATAGATGGAAAATTTATAAAAGGAATTGGAGATAATACCATCGACAGGGAATTTGTGAACTTTGTACTCTCCATAGGAAAAGAGCTTGGTATAAGCGTTATTGCCGAATTTGTAGAGGAAAAGAAGATACTAAAAATCCTGAAAGAAATTTCGGGAGAAATAAACGTTTTAGGACAAGGATATCTGTTTGGCAAACCGGAAGTTAAAACCTAAATTAGTTTTACTAAAACGGATAATCGGAGGCACTTTACAGTGAAAGTTAAAATTGATGGCCAGGAAAAATCTTTAAATATAAAATTCAAAGAACATAAAACTTTAAAAGAGATTTTACGCCTTGTAGAATTTAAATGTCTGTTTCCCGATAAAGTCATAAAAAAGGTTGAAATAAAGGGAAAACCTATCTCTCCGGATATGCTCGATTATATAGAAGAATTTTCCGACATAAATATTATTACAGATACAACTTTAAATTTTCTGAAAAGACATATAGAGTTTTCAATAATAGCTCTCGACTCTATAGAAAATGCCGTGGAATCGGTTATGGATTCTCTTGAAACATCAGAAGAGTTGGCAAAACTTCACATAAATTATATTGTTGATTCACTTCTTAAAACCGTGGAAATTCTTGAGAAAGGAAACTCGTTTTTCCCGATAGTCAACGGAAGCGACGAAGCGATAATAGATATAGAGGAAAAAATAATAAAACTAAGCGAAATGGAAGAGAAGGAAGAAATTGTAAACTTTCTCCAAAAAGATTTTATTGAAGGTGTTGAAAAATGGAAAGATTTTCTTTTTAAAGTTCTTATAACAATTGAAACCAGCTCTCGGGAGACCCATTAATGATAACTCTTTACAATCTTATCCCTAATCTACTTGGCTTCTTTTTAGGTCTTATAATCGGAAGTTTCTTGAATGTCTGTATCCACCGAATTCCCAAAGAGGAATCGATTATCTCTCCGGGTTCCCACTGTCCAAAATGTAAAAACCGGATAAAATGGTATGACAACATTCCTATTTTAAGCTATATACTCCTTGGTGGAAAATGTAGATACTGTAAAGAGCAAATCTCGCCAATCTATCCGGCAATAGAACTACTCACAGGTATTTTAACCGCTCTTCTTTTCTCTCAATTTGGTATATCCTTCGACGCTATCTATTTCAGTATATTAACCTGGTTTCTTATAGCTATTTCATTTATAGATATAAAAGAATTGCAAGTACCTGTCAAACCGTGTTATTTCACAATGGTTTTCGGTATCATTTTCTCCCTATTTACGAAATCAAACACTTTTATGGATTCAATTTTAGGAGCTTCCCTCGGTGCAGGTATCATTCTGTTCATAATCGAAACCTACTACATCATTAAGGGAAAAGAAGGAATGGGATATGGAGATGCAAATATCTTAGCCGCAATCGGTGCTTTCCTGGGCTGGAAAAAAATATTTTTCGTCATTATGATAGCTTCATTAACAGGAGCTATCATAGGAATAATCATCCTTATAAGAGAAAAGAAACATAGTGAAACTCCGTTACCTTTCGGACCTTTCCTTTCCATAGGCGGATATCTTACAATATTTGTAGGGAACTTCCTCCTTAAATTTTATCTTGGAGGATAAATGAGTTACTCTCTAAACTCAGACATAAACTGCGGAAGTAAAAAATTTCATGTCCAAACAGAATTTTACAAATCTTCGCAAAAAATCGTAACGAATATTTTTATAAACGGGAATGCGATAAAACGGATTGAAAAACATTTTGAAACAGGAAAAATAGAAGAAGAGATAAATAAACAACACTGTTTTGTTATTGAGAAGTTAAACAGCACTCTCAAAGAGAAACTCGAATGTAAAGAAGGAAGAGAAAAAAATCTTAACTCAAACAAAAAATCTCTTGAAAGTCCAACAAAAGAGACACCCGAAATACCGGATAAAAAATTCATTAAAAAAATAGTTAACAATCATCTCGGCGAAAAAACTTTAAAAAAAACAAAAAAATTTATTGACACTCTTTTTGGCATATTTAGAGATTAGATTAAACTAATTTTAGAATCTCCTTCGGTGTTTTAACAATAAAGTCAGGATTAAAACTTGCAAGGTGCTTTTCTGAATTAAAGCCCCAGGTAACTGCTACAGAAACCACACCCGCTTTTCTTGCTGCAACAACATCCCTTCCCTCATCTCCAACATAATAAACCTTTTCAAAATCTTTGCTCAGTGTCTTTAAAATTTTCCACTTTCGTGATAGAAACGGAGAAGTTTTCACAAAAGAAAACAAATTTTTCATCCCTTCACCTTTAAGAACAGAATCTATAAACGAAAAACTGTTTGTTGAAACTATACTAAGAATAAATCCTTCATTTTTAAGTTTAAAAAGCATTTCTTTTACATCCGGTAAAACAGAAAATCTTTGTTTCCTCTTTTCCCTGTTTATCAGAAATCTCATTGTCAGAATAAGGGGGAAAACCTTATAAGGAGCTATTTTGTACCTTTTTACAAATTCTGAAAAGGAGTAATTCCTAAGTGTATCTCTATCTGTAATTCTGGATACTCCAAAAATCGGAGCAATTTTATTGTAAGACTCAATAACAACATCATAGGTATCAACTAGTGTTCCATCAAAATCAAAAATCACCACTATCAAACTTTTGTCCCGGATACAGCTTTTAAAATTGAGAGAGCAACTTCCCTTTTTGTTCCCGATAACTCCTTTTCTAAATTCTTTCCTATAACGATACAGGATGTATTATCACTTCCAAAAATTCCATTTTTTACATTATTTGCAACAATAAAATCAAGTTTTTTCTTTGAAAGTTTCTTCCGCGCATTTTCAATAAGGTTTTCCGTTTCCGCAGCAAATCCAAGAACCGTTTTTGCTTTTCCTGATGCTACAACTTCAGAAACAATATCAGGTGTTCTTTTAAGTTTTAAAACAATTCCTTCTTCTGTTTTTTTAATTTTTTCATCTGCCACCCTGACAGGGGTGAAATCTCCAACTGCCGCAGCAGATATAAAAATATCTGTTCCATCAAGGTTATCAAAAACTGCTTTTCTCATCTCTTCAACAGTTTCAACTTCAACAAAATTCAAACCGTAAGGAGATTTCAAATATGTTTTTCCGGATACAAGAATGACATCTGCTCCGGCAGCAACAGCCATTTCAGCAAGAGCGTATCCCATTTTCCCAGATGATGGATTTGAGATAAACCTCACAGGATCAATATACTCCCTTGTTGGACCTGCGGTTATTAAAACCTTTTTCCCTTTCAGAAAATCCGGTATAAAATAGAATTCAACAACCTGAACTATTTTCTCAATATCTGCAAGTCTGCCTTTTCCTTTCACCCCGCAGGCAAGCTCGCCCTCTTCAGAGTCAACAATTAAATATCCTCTTTCTTTCAGAATCTCAATGTTTTTCAAAGTTGCAGGATTGTTATACATGTTTACATTCATGGCAGGACAGATTATTCCTTTTCCTGTAACAAGTGCCGTAGCAGTTACCGGGTTATCGGCTATTCCGCAAACTATTTTGGCGATTGTATTGGCCGTAGCAGGAGCAATTATGAAAAGGTCAACTATTGAACCTAAAGTTGTATGTCTTATTTCAGGAGAATTTTCAGGAACAACCTCTTTATAAACTTCATGTCCGGATAGGGTTTTTAAAACAAGTTCCGGCACAAACTTTAAGCCATGGGGAGTAACGGCAGCATAAACATCCGCTCCCCTTTTTTGCAGTTCTCTTAGAAATTCTATGCTTTTGTAAGCAGAAATGCTTCCAGTTATACCAAGAAGTATTTTTTTCCCTTCAAGTGTCTTTTCCACGGCAAGCAGCTCCTCTTATTAACGGTTTTATATCTATCTCCTGTCCCAGGTAAAGACTAAACCCGAAACTTGTTGTATAGCTTGTTATAACTGCTGCTGTCATAGGAATAACAACATCAGCATTACTCATCTCCGTAATCATAACAATAGCTGCAAGAGGGGTTTTTGCTCCAGCTGCAAGAGCCGCTCCCATCCCCGCAAGAGAAAACATAACAATCTGTTCGGGAAATATATGCCCGAACATATTCCCTATAGCAGCTCCTATTATCAAATTCGGAAGCACCAATCCTCCGGGAATACCAAATCCGAGAGTCAAACTTGTAACAATCATAACTCCCAAAACAACAAGTGCATCTATCCATACAGGTATAGGGACTTGTGCCAGATGAGAAACAATTTTCATATCGGCAGGAGCCGACAATATCTCAGTATCATGAACAGCGAAAAAAAGAAGAAAAAGAATTGGAAGAGAAATTATAGTTCCTATAACCGGCCTTTTTAACGGCTCAAAAAATTGAGAAACACAACAACCGGTATGGAAAAGGAATGTATAAACATAAATAACAAAAGAGATAACAAGCCCCATAACGACAAGATAGGGAATACTATCAAGCGTCCATACCGGCTTTTTCGTAAGAAAAATAAAAGCACTCTCTCCTCTAAAATAAGTAAAGGTAAGATAACTTGTAATTGAGGCTATAATCATCGGAACAAAAGGAGAGTAATCAAAGTCATACATATTTTCAAGCTCCATCGCAAAAATGGAACTCCCGAGGGGCGCTTTAAGTAAAGCCCCCGTAAAAGCACCACCACCGATAAGACCCAAAATATTTTTAAACCGCTTACTAAAACCGTAAGCCTTCCCGAGCCATTCTCCTATCGCTACACCTATAAAAAAGGAAGGACCTTCTCTTCCAGCTATAAAACCTCCGGAAAGAACAAGGGTGGAAGTTAAAAATTTAAGAAAAATCAATCGTGCCGGAAGAAAATACTTTGTTTTCAAATGGACTATCGCATAACCTATACCGGGCCCCCCTACTACCGGATCGATAAGAAGAGCGTAACCGGCAAAAAGAGCAACAAGCACGGGATATATGAAAAAAAGAATCATATGGAAAGAGAGCAACTTGTTTATTTCGACTATAAGAAGATCCATAAAAGCGGCAATAGAACCTGTTATAACACCTACCGTAAACGCAAAAGGAATCCACCTTCCGAGAAAATGAGAAATGGATAAAAGATCAAACCTTAATTTAAGATTTACATTGGCACATCCCTTAAAATACTCCCACGCAACCTTTAACTTTCCGTTATTAGCCAATTAGAATCCCTCTATCTAATATCAAAAAAATTTTCCAACTTTACCAAAAAGTTTCTTTGCAAGCTCTAAAAGCCTTATCACCCTCTCTTCGGTAGGAGGATGGGTGGAAAAAAGAGCCGCTATTCCACTCCCCTTAAAAGGATTAACAATAAACATATGAGAGGTTGCCGGCTTTACTTCAGCTTCAACAACCTCAGACGACAAACCCTTTGCATAAAGTTCCAATTTTTTTAAAGCACTTGCAAGAGCTTCCGGCTTCTGAGAAATCATTCCTCCTACCTCATCAGCCTTATACTCCCTGGAACGTGATATGGCAAACCTTATCAACGTAGCAGCCAAAGGAGCAAGTATAACCATTAAGAGCAACCCTATTGTATCCCCTATTCCGTCTCTATCATCATCTCCTCTTCCAAAACCGAAAAACATCATCCATCTACTCATATCTGCAAGCATAACTACCGCACTTGCTATTGTGGCAGCAATTGCAGAAATCAAAGTATCCCTGTTCTTTATATGAGCAATCTCATGAGCAAGCACCCCCTCTACCTCATCGCGATCCAATATCTCCATCAATTTAGTTGTTACGCAAACAACTCCATGCTCAGGATCTCTACCGGTAGCAAAAGCATTAGGCACATCCATCGGAACAATTGCAACTTTAGGTTTCGGAATCTTGGCATTTTTCGACAATCTTCCGACAATATCATGAAGCTCAGGTGCTTTTTCAGGAGAAACCTCCCTTGCTCCATACATAGACAGAACGATTTTATCGGAAAAGAACCAGCTGCCGAAATTCATCAAAACAGCGATTACAAAAGCAAAAAGCATACCTGTAGTCCCGCCTATCAACTTCCCGAAAGCAAGAAGAATTCCCGAAAGCAGTCCCAGCAGAAATACCGTTTTAATCGTATTTCCCATAAACACCTCTCTACAGTTAAATTCTTCCCAATTTCCTTAAAATTTCTCTTTTTTTAATTCTATAAAATATAGGCCTTCCATGAGGACAGAATCTTTTCTCTTTACATTTGAGGTAAAGAGAAAATAGTTTCTCCGAATCCTCTTGGGAAATAGAATAATTTCCCGATTTCAAAGCCCTTTTACATGCAATAGAAGCAACCGACTCAACCGACTCTCCATTCAAAATCGATTTTACATCATCAATCCTTAGAATTATCGGTATTTTTATTATTTTATAATAGCTTCCTTCTTTTTCCACTTTAAAACCGTACTTTTTTAAATCACTTACTTTTTCACGGCTTTCCAATCTCAAATCACAAGAAACATTAACAAGTTCAAATTCTCCACTTGAAAATCTATCCAAAATAAGTTCATAATTCACTCTTTCATGCAAAAGATGTTTGTCAAAAAAGTAGTAATACTCCCCGTCTTCACATATCATTACCGTATCATCACTACCGATTAGCCTTAATACTCTGTAAGAAAACTCATTTCGCTCTTTAAGCCGTAACTCTTTCTTTTCAAACTTCGGGAGAAAGTAAAGAGAAGAGGAAAGTTTTCGTTCAAGACTCATCTTTATTTCCTGAAAATTTTTGAGAAAAACTCTATCTTTTAGCGGAGAAACGTTAATATCCAACAAAGAAGGAGGAACCTCCAAAAAAATAAGATACTCGGAAACACCTATCTCATTTAATAAAACAGACAACTCCTTAAAAACAACAGGTCTTCCATTTACAAATATTTTCTTTATCCTACCATAATTTTTTCCTTCAAAAGATGTCCTATAAAAACCCGTCCAGTAATTCCCCTCAACCACTTTAAAATCTTTCATAAAAAGTCTTTTAACCCTTTCTATCTTTGAAGACGGAAAAAGAACAGTATCTTGAATCTTAAACTGAACGGATTCATTTACCACAGCGTAATCGTAAACAAGATTAATCATATTTCTTTTTTCAGTTCTCGGAACATCCTTTTTCCTTAAAGGAGCATTAAAGTATAAATTTTCCACAGATACAGCGGTCCCTCCGGAAAAAGGAAGTGGCCTATACACAATAACTTTACCGCCTTTTAAAGAAAACTCCCCTCCTATCTCTTCTTCAAAATGACGAGTTTTAATCTTTAAAGTAGAAAACATCCCTATAGAGTGAAGAGCCTCTCCTCTGAACCCGTATGTTTTAAGCCGAGAGAAATCTTCCCGGGAACAAATCTTACTTGTAAAAAATCTCTCTACCGTAAAAGGTAATTCTTCAAACTTTATACCCTCTCCGTCATCAACAACTTTAAAATCAAACGGGGTATTTATATCAACCTTAATTGTGGACGCGTCGGCGTCAAGACTGTTCTCTATCAATTCTTTAAGAACAAACACCGGGGAAACGGCTATCTGCCCCGCCGCTATAACAGAAATAAGCTCTTCATCAAGTCGCCGTATCATAACTCTGCTTTAACTTCTTCTTTTCCTGCTCGGCAAGAAAGTTTGCTATATCCACTCTTGTAATCATACCTATTAAATTCTTACTCTCAAAATCCTCCACAACCGGAGCTCTGCCTATTCCATTGCTAATAAAGATATTAAGAACTTCCAGAATAGACATCTCAGGAAGAACGGCAACAGGATTTTTAGTCATAATATGTTCTACCTTAACTTTTTCCCTATCAGTAATCGGTACTTTCATAACATCTCTACCTGTAACCATACCTATAACTCTACCGTTCTCGACAACCGGAATTCCCGAAATTGTATATTGAGCCATCAACCTTTCAGCCTTTATAACAAGGTCATCCGGAAACAGGGTAACAACATTCTTTGTCATAATATCGGCAACCTTAAAAGTCCTAAGCAAAGCTCCTTTTAATTCGTCCATATGTGACGGAGAATCGATTCTACTTTTAACTTGAGCAGAAAACATACTTATATCGGTCGTCAAAAGATAAGCGACAGAAACAGAAATAAGAGAAGGAACGAGTAGGTCATAGCCTCCGGTAATTTCAACAACCAAAATAAGTGTGGAAAGCGGAATATTTGCAGCGGCAGCAAGCGTTGCAATCATACCCACTATAATCAAAGAAGCAATATCAAGCTCAGAAGCAGGAAGAATATTCAAAAAAGCGGCAAAATGATAAAAAGATGCTCCTGTTAATCCTCCTATAACGAGACAAGGACCAAAAATACCACCGGAACCACCGGAACCTAAAGTTAAAGACAATCCCAAAATAACCATAAAAATTCCCAAAATAATATGAACGGGAGTTAAATATTCCGTTTTACCCAACATCAAAAGTTGAATCCATCCATAGGCACTTCCAATTGCCAGCGGATTAAGCATTCCTAAAACACCGGTAAAAAAGCCGCCTATAGCAGGCTTCAAAGCCGGATGAAGCTCCAAATTAACAAAAATGTGATGTACTTTAGAAAAAGTAAAAACAAGCATTCTCGCAACAAACGCCGCAAGAACACCCATAACAAAATAGGTTAGAAAAAGAGCAACGGAAAGGCCTGTAAAAGGTTTTGTGGAAGCCTTAAACATATGTTCAAAACCCAAAAATATACCTACTACTATATATGATGTAACTGACGCTATAAAACCGGGAATTAACGCCTCCACCTCAAAATCTCGCTTATAAAACAATTCACCGGAGAGAAGAGCACCTGCAAGGGGTGCTTTAAAAACACCTGCTATTCCCGCTCCAAGACCAACAGCCAAAGCTATATTTTTATTATGCTCATCAAGCTTAAAAAGCTTTCCCACAAAAGAGCCTACACTACCACCGATAAGAGCGCTCGGTCCTTCCATTCCGGAAACCCCACCGGAACCTATCGTAATCGAAGAAGTAATAAGCTTGAAAACCGCCGACTTCAAACCAAGCGGAAGTCGGAAATGAAAAGCTTTTATAGCCATCTCAGTACCTTCACCTCTGGCTTCCGGAACAAGATGGGTAATAACACCTACAATCAAACCTCCAAAAGCAACACAAAAAGGCAAAAGATAAGGCCTTTCCATAAGAAAATGAAATACAACTGCCCCTCCGGCTTCCCCGGCAGGAAGAGGCGGATGATATCCTATAACTTTCCCAAGAAAAATGTGATAGGAGAACTCAACCGTTTTTACAAAAACAATTATGAAAAATCCGCACAAAAGACCTATAACACCCGGAATAAAAAGGTCCTGGAAGCTTTCATGGTAAGAAATCGTAAACTTTCGCTTCAATCCTTCCAGATGAAGCAATATCCTATCCTCCTAAATAAACTGAAAAACAACCCCTATCCACAACGAAAACTATTATATAACCAAACAGTAAAATTTACAAAGAAGAAAAGACAAAACACTCTTATCGATTATGGGAAAAATTCAGAAACAAAAAAAGAGAGAAACAAAATCTAAACTTCTAAGAGTAACCCTAATAATAGAAACAGTATTTTTATGATAAATTTATCCGAAAAATTTACTTACCAGGAGAAATTTTGGAAAGAAACATAAAACTTACACTTGAATATGACGGTTCCGAATACGGAGGATGGCAGATTCAGAAACACACAAAAACCGTTCAAGGAACACTTAAAAAAAATGTCGAAAAAATTTTAAAACACCGGATAAACATCATCGGAGCAAGCAGAACAGATTCAGGTGTTCACGCATTGGGACAAATTGCAAACTTTAGAACTTATAAAAACATCCCCCTCTACAAATTACAAAGAGCTTTAAACGGTTATCTTCCTCCCGATATCAAGGTTATAAAAGCGGAAGAGGCTCCGCTCAACTTTCACGCAAGATTTGATTCAAAAGGAAAAACATACGTATATAAAATCTTCAACAGAAACACCTCTTCTCCTTTCAAACAAAAGAGAGCATGGTTTATTCCTCAGGCTTTAGATATCGAAACCCTTCAAAACGCTTTAAACTACTTCACGGGAACTCACGATTTCACAACTTTTTCAAAAATTTCAAAAGATGAAGAAATAAATCCTATAAGAACAGTAGATAAAATTACAACAGAAAGAGAAAAAAACCTGATATCAGTTACAATAACGGGACGTTCCTTTTTAAGACACATGATAAGAGTAATCGTTGCCACTTGCGTTAAAATTTCCATGGGTAAAATACCCTTAGAAGCAATCCCACGAATATTCGCAGAAAAAAACCGAAAATCTGCCCCTTTCCTTGCTCCTGCCGAAGGATTATACTTAATGAAAGTTTATTATAATGATTATCCTTATCAAATAAAATCGGGAGATTTATGCGAGTTAAAATAAATATAACAGGAACTATTCAAGGTGTCGGCTTTCGCCCTTTTATTTACAATCTCGCAACGTCCCTTAACCTTAAAGGATACGTCCTTAATAATCCATCCGGAGTCGTTATAGAAGCTGAAGGGAACAACGAAAAAATCAGAGAATTCCTAATAAAAATAGATAAAGAAAAACCACCCATCTCAAGAATTTACAGTCTTGAATATAAATTCCTTGAAGATATCGGACACCAAAATTTCGAAATAAGAAAAAGTAACGAACACGGAGAAAAAAAAGCCCTTATTCTTCCTGACCTTGCAACATGTAAAGAGTGTATATCGGAAGTTGAAAACCCTAACGACAGAAGATATTTATATCCATTCACAAACTGCACAAACTGCGGCCCCAGATTTACCATTATAGAAAAACTCCCCTATGATAGAAAAAATACAACCATGAAAATTTTCCGGATGTGCTCCTTATGCAAAGACGAATACAACAACCCGAAAAATAGACGATTTCACGCTCAACCTAACGCCTGTTCTCAATGCGGCCCATATATTACTCTTACCGATAATAAAGGAAATGAGATTTCAAAAAAGGAAAAAGCCTTAAAAGAAGCGGCAAAGTTTCTCGACAATGGCAAAATCCTTGCTATAAAAGGTCTTGGAGGATTTCACCTTATCTGTGATGCAACCAACGAAGAAAGTGTTAAACTTCTTAGGAAGCGAAAAAATCGAGAAGAGAAACCTTTTGCGGTAATGTTTGAAAACATCGATTCCGTTAAGCAACTGGCTTCTGTTTCTCTTCTCGAAGAGAGAGCTCTAACATCGGTAGAGAAACCCATAGTAATTCTTGAAAAAAATGAAAACTACAACCTTGCTAAGTCCGTAGCACCGGAAAACAGCACCATAGGCGCATTTCTTCCATACACACCACTCCATTACCTTATCCTAAAGCTTTTTAAAAAACCGATAGTTGCAACAAGTGCCAACGTAACAGACAACCCGATAATAAAAGATAATAGGGAAGCGATAAAAAAACTCAACTCTATAGCTGACTATTTTTTAACCCATAATAGACCGATAAAAAGAAGATGTGATGATTCCGTTATAAGAATTATCACTAAAAAACCTTCTCCGATAAGACGCTCCAGAGGATTTGCCCCTCTTCCGGTTACACTACCTTTCAAACTAAAAAGGCAGGTTCTTGCACTAGGGCCATTTATGAAAAACACCATAGCCGTTGGAATTGATGACAAAGTTTTCATTTCTCAACACATTGGAGAACTTGAGACACCCCTATCGATTGAATTTTATGAAGAAACCGTAAAAGATTTCCTAACGCTTTTTGACATCAATCCTGAAATTGTAGTATGTGATAAACATCCAGGATATTACTCAACCAAATACGGAAAAAGACACTATAAAGACAAATTGATAAAAGTTCAACACCATTATACTCACCTTTTATCATGCCTTGCGGAAAATGAAATCGAACCCGATAAAGAAGTTATAGGATTCGCATTTGACGGAACAGGCTACGGAGATGATAAAACAATCTGGGGAGGAGAGGTTTTCATTCTTGATTATCAAAAATATGAAAGAGTTTTTCACTTAAAAGCATTTCCGCTTCCCGGCGGAGAAAAAGCGGTTAAAGAACCTTACAGAGTGGCATTTTCACTATGCCATACCGGAAATATAAAATCCAATTCCACCTTCATAGGAAAAGAGAAAGAAAAATTTCTAAAACAGATGATAGAGAAAGAGATAAACTCACCTTTGTCCTCCAGCATGGGAAGACTTTTTGACGGAATATGCGCCCTTATCGGAATAAGAGATACGGTGTCATACCATGCTCAAGGTGCCATACTTCTTGAACAAGCGGCCATAAAAGGAGAAACTGAAGAAATTTACAATTTCAAAATTTCAGGAAAGGAAATCGACTGGACACCTTTAATAGAAAACATATTGAAAGATAAGAAAATTGGAATTCCAAATTCTCTGATAGCAAGAAAATTTCATAATACAGTTGCCCATTTAATATTAAAAATAGCAAAAAAATTGAGAAATGAGAGAAAAACAAACCGAGTAGCTTTATCGGGAGGAGTATTTCAGAATCGCCTGATAACGGAAAAAGCGATTCAACTACTAAAAAATGAAGAGTTCGTAGTTTACACTCACCAGATAGTTCCCGCAAATGATGGAGGTATATCTCTGGGACAAATAGTTGCAGGAGGATTTCGATGAAAAGATTTGACGGAGTTACACCATTTATTGTAATGGATATCGTTAGAGAAGCTCAACAGTATAAAGACACTATCCATTTTGAAGTCGGTCAACCTGACCTTCAACCGCCTCCTCAGGTGTGGGAATACGCCGAGAAAGCTATTAGAGACAGAAGAACAGAATATACTGAAAGTCTTGGCCTTATTGCTTTAAGAGAAAAAATAGCAGAATTTTATTACGAAAAATACAGAATAGAAATTTCCCCTGAACAGATAGCAATAACATCGGGAACTTCCGGAGCATTCCTGGTCGCCTACTCTATACTTCTTGATTTTAATGAAAAACTGCTTTTAACAGACCCGTCATATCCGTGTTACAAAAACTTTGCAAAAGTACTTGATATTAAACCTATTTTTGAACCTATAGATAGCTCAACAAACTACCAACTAACCCCAGAAATGTTAAAAAAACACAAAAACATAAAAGCTATCCATATTCCTTCTCCATCAAATCCTATAGGAAATATCTACGATAGAAAAAATTTTAAATCTTTAATTGAAACAGCAGACGAGATGGGAGTTCACTTTATATCCGACGAAATATACCATGGACTGGTTTATGATAAAAAAGAACATACAGCTCTTGAATTTTCGGAAAATAGTATAGTTGTAAACAGTTTTTCAAAATATTTCTGTATGCCCGGTTTCAGATTGGGATGGATGATTCTTCCAAAAAAATATATGAGAAAAGCGGAAATAATCCTTCAAAACTTTTTTATAAGTGCTCCCACAATAAGCCAGTATGCAGCCTTAGGAGCATTTAACAAAAAACATCTGGAAAATGTTAAAGAAACCTTCAAAAAACGAAGGGATTTCCTTTTCAACGAACTATCCGAAATATTTGAAATAGAAGCAAAGCCCGAAGGAGCTTTTTATATATGGGCAAACATCTCTAAATATCATAACAATTCCTTTAACTTTGTTAAAGAGTTACTTGAAAAGATTCATGTAGCCGTAACACCGGGGATTGATTTTGGCACGAACAACACCAAATCCTACATAAGATTCGCATATACAAGGAATATAGACCACTTAAAGGAAGGTGTGGAAAGAATCAAAAAACTTTTAAAATAAGGGGGCAAAGCCGCCCCACCTTAAATTAACAATCTTTGACTTCAAAATAGCCTTTCGGATGACTACAGGATGGACAAACATCAGGTGGCTCTTTCCCTTCATGTACATAACCACACTTCATACAGGTCCAAAAAACTTTTTCTTCTTTCTTGAAAATTGTGCCACCCTCTATCTCTTCCAGTAGCTTTTTGAATCTCTCTTCGTGGTGCTTTTCAGCAACAGCTATAGCTCTCAATCTATCTGCAATATCTTTGTATCCTTCCTTTTCAGCTATATCGGCAAATTCAGGATACATCTGTGTATGCTCATAGTTTTCTCCGGCTATAGCAGCTTTTAAATTCTCAACCGTATTACCCAAAATCGTAGGGACTTCTGCCTCAATATTTATAACATCAAAAGTTTCATCGCACTTTTTCTTAAGAACATTGATAAGTCTCATAAGCCATTTGGCATGCTCCCTCTCCTGCTCCGCCGTTAAGAGAAACACCTCCATAACCTTCTCGTAACCTTCTTTCTTCGCAACATTTGCATAAAATGTGTATCTGTTCCTTGCCTGACTTTCCCCGGCAAACGCTTTTGCAAGATTTTCAATAACCTGCTTCATAGACCCTCCGGTTTATATAGTTATTTAATTTGAATTTATAGCTTCAAAACAACCTTGCAAGATAAAAAAACTGTAAAACAATGCCATAATTTATTTTACATTCATCTTAAGTATAATAAAGGATTTAATAGTTTAACAAAATACACACTATCATTGAAATACCTTGCTATAAGCAACCTTTAAGTTAATAAACGTCATGACTTCCTATATCAATCAGAATGATTCCTTTTTCAATTACAGCAAACGTTAGAATTATCCTATAACTCATAGTGATTGAAACAGAGTATTTATCTTCAAGTTTACCTTTTAACTTGTGAAGCCTAAGAGATGGATGGTTAGGATTCAATTCAAGTAATCTAAGTATCTTCTTGTATCGTCTTATCAACTTTGGATGTTTTTTAAGAAATTTCTTTTCCCGTTTTAAATAACTCTCTGTGAAAATCAGTTTGTATCTATTCAAATTCCTAACCTTTTGAAGTGTTCCTCTGCCGTTTCAACAATATATTTACCTTCTTTTAAATCCTTCTCTGCTTCTCTTATTGCATGTTCGAGCTCAAACTCCTTCAGTCTTTCATAGTCCTCTATCTTGAGAACTACATATCTTTTCTTTCCTCTAACAGAAATAAAAACATCCCCAAACTCCTCAAGAAGGTGAGAAATATAAGAAATACCCTTTCTTTTCAAATCGTTAGCAGCTATAATCATAGCTCCTCCAATAGCACTTTTAATAGTACTATTATATTAGCTCTTTTTAGAAATTCCATCAAGTTCTAATACTCTTAAAAGAAAAACGATAAAAGCCAAAATGTTTGTTTTATTTAAAAATAGAAAAACAATAAGCTCTATAGAGCTTATTGTTAATCAAGTGGTGATTAATGCAAAAAAAATATTGAATTAGGAATCTTTCTCAAAACAGATGTTCCTCCCAAAAGTCTTTAGATAGAAAATCAGGGTTATGCTTATACTTTTTTCTATATAACTCGAAGAAATCTTCTGATATTTCCTCTTCTAATAAGAAGTTTTTTAAGTCATCTATTTTTTTAATAATTTCCTCAATACGTGGATCGGAAAGATTTATCTCACATTCCATATCATCGGAGCATATTATCAGGTTTCTCTCAATAGCATCTTCAAGCTCGGGACACCCCCAAGAATCCAAAAATTCAGGTTCAAATTTTTCCTTTCTGTAATGTTTATAAATAGTTTTCCGTACAATAGAACTTACATCTTTAAGGGACTGCTTTGCAACAGAAACTAACTTTTTAAACTTTTCCCATTCATCCTTTATAGAATCCAAGAGTATTTTATCCACTTCTTCTCTGCTTTTTGCTTTTTTTAATTGCTCTAATAATTCATTTTTTTTCTTTATCTCTTGTTCCAATTCTTCAATCATTTTTAAACTTTCTCTGTATTTTTTATATAGAGAATAATGTTTTTCTATACCAACAACCGGATATACTAATTCTTTCAAAAGGGACTTAATCTTTTCTGTAAAAGCATCTCTTTTTACTTCCCATCTTGCTGTTTTAGTAGGTTCCTTAATATCTAACTTTTCTACAAGCCAATCCCTCATGTCTGATAAATCCGTAGGGACATCAATTTTGTATGCTTGAATCCCAGTAAGTACAGCCTCCATATCTGAATAATCTAAAGAAGGAACCAACAAAGGCAATACCTTAATCTCTAAAGCCCAAGATGCTCCTAATTCGCAGTTACAAAAAACGCTATATTTATAGTTAGGAGTCAAAAGTAGAATAACTACTTCTGTCCCAGATAGCTTATCTTTATGAAATTTGCTCCTCCAGGAATACCTAATCCCTCTACGGATGAGCAGAAAATGTCATTTGTATTAATTCCAATTCCTGTCTGAAGTAAATCAACCATAGCATTAGCTAATTCTTTATCTTTTACGGAATGACTTATAAATACTTTTGCCACAACTTCCCCCTTAGAGTTAAAATACTTTTAGATTTCTTAAACCTCAAAATCCCTACAATCAAAGTACTACAAAAATCTGTTTAATGAGATGGACCCCTAATTTACACCAGCATTTTACCATTCATAGTTAGCCCATCTTTTCCGCGATATATATTCTCTAAATCCAGATGCTACCAGGCTTTTTAAATAACAGTTTTTGCTACCTGAAATTTTTCCTTATCACCTAAAAAGTTGCGAATGTGTTCCAATTCTAAGAAGTTGTATTTCCTTTAAATTATCATCTTTCCTGTAAATAACCAACAAATCCCCGGATATATGAAATTCTCGTGTATCTTCCCACTCTCCAAGCAGAGCATGGTCTTTTGCTTCAGGAGGCATAGTGGTACCACTGATTAAACAAGAAATAAAATGAAACAGTTTCTCTGTGTTTGATTGATTTAACCTCACTTTTTTAAAATCTTTTAAAAACTGTTTATGAACTTTGAGTCTATACAAATTCTTTAATCCTCTGTTATTTTCTTTAGCTCATTTAGATTCTCTATTTCTATGAGATTATCCCCTTTCCTCGCCTCTTTAATCACTTTCTGGGTTTCTTTATTTGGTATCTTTACCTCAAAAGGTAAACCCCTTGTCTCTTTTATCATAGCTATAAAAATGTTAAATGCCTGACTAACATTAAGCCCCAATCTTTCTAAAATTTCCTTTGCTTCCTTATAATTTTTCTCATCCACTCTCAAAGTTGTGTGTATTTTAGCACCCATAGTAGCACCTTCTAAAATATTATTACGCTACGCAATATATGCTATTTAGCATACAAAATCAATATTTATTCAAGTTCAACATATAGCAAATATCCTAACAACTTTTAATATAATCTCCAGACTTCTCAACAAGCTTGTAATTCAAAAGTCAATAAAATTATAAACTCTTAAAATCAACTGCTGGTTTTATTAGCTCTATAATCCAAAGCTCACTTTCTGTTGTTTGATCGCTTTACTCTAAGGTAAATCTCAAGTAAACTAAATTATTATGGTTAGTTTTATATTAAAAAAAGTGATAGCAAGGTTTCTCTTTCCCCTTCCGTTAGGACTTGAAATTATTACGCTTGGATGGCTGCTGAACAGTAAAAGTAGATTTAAAAAAACTGGTAAAGCTTTAATAATTTTAGGTGTTGCTTTTCTCGGCCTTATAAGCTGCACTCCGTTTATAGACCAGTTTATGTATCCTTTTGAGCATCAATATCTTCCTGTAAGAGAACATAAAAGCGACATCTCTTATATAGTAGTACTGGGAGGCGGACATGTAAGTGAAGAAGTTCTACCGCCAAATTCCCAGCTTTACACATCCACCCTGGCAAGAGTGGTAGAAAGTGTCCGTCTTAAAAAGCTTTTTCCACAGGCAAAGATTATCTATTCCGGCGGAAAAATAGAGCTTGCTGACAATAAAAGTAATGCTGAAATTATGGCAGCAACAGCAGTAATGCTCGGGATTCCCCCGTCTGATATCGTTTTAGAGGAGCGGGCAAAGGATACCGTTGAAGAAGTGCTATCTCTTAAAAGCCTTTTAAAAGACAAAAAATTTATACTGGTCACCTCTGCTTCTCACATGCCACGAGCTGTTTTTCTATTTAAAAAACAGGGATTAAAGCCAATACCTTCACCAAGCTCCTATTTAACCAAAAAAAGGAAAAATTATCCTATCTGGGACTATTTTCCCTCTTATGAAGGAGTGCAGAAAAGTGAAAGACTTTTTTATGAAATACTGGGAATAATGTGGGAAAAAATTAACGGATACATTTAAAAATAGCAGCGGGCAAAAGCCCGCTGGAAATTATTACTCCTTTTCTTCTTCTGCTTCTATAGTAATTCCAAGTTCATCAAGCTGTTCATCTCTTACAGTATCCGGAGCTCCCGTGAAGAGACACTGTCCCCTTTGAGTTTTCGGAAATGCGATAACTTCTCTAATAGAGTCCTCGTTGCAGAGGATAGTGCATATTCTATCAAGTCCAAAAGCCATTCCGCCGTGAGGAGGTGCACCGTACTTTAAAGCTTCTATTAAAAATCCAAATCTATCGGAAGCTTCTTTTTCCGATAATCCTATGATTTCGAACACTTTCTCCTGGATGTCAGGCCTATGAATACGAATACTCCCTCCGCCGATTTCAACGCCGTTAAGAACCATATCATAAGCCCTTGCTCTCACTTCCCCGGGAGCTGTTTCAAGCTTCTCAATATCTTCTTCCTTAGGACTTGTAAAAGGATGATGAAGAGCTTCCCATCTTTCCTCTTCCTCATTCCATTCAAACATGGGAAAATCGGTAATCCAAAGAAGATTGACTTTATTCTCATCTATTAAGTCTGCTATCTTTCCAAGCTTTAATCTTAAGTTTGAAAGAGCATTATTTACCACATCTTTTCTATCTGCAACAAAGAAAAGAATATCTCCGGGTTCAGAATCAAGCCGTTCTAAAATTTCGTTCATCTCCCCTTCGGTAAAAAACTTAACAATCGGAGACTGTAATCCGTCCGGCTGAACTTTTATCCATGCAAGACCTTTTGCCCCATATATACCGACAAATTTTGTAAGTTCATCAATCTCCTTACGGGAAAGGGAAGCTCCCCCTTTAAAGTTTAAAGCTTTCACAACCCCACCGTTTTCCGCTACCATTCTAAAAACCTTAAAACCAGATTCTTTTACAATATCCGTTAGATTTTTAAGCTCAAGTCCGAACCTTGTATCAGGCCTATCTGTTCCAAACCTTTCCATAGCTTCATCGTAAGTCATTACAGACAGAGGAGTTTCCACATCTATACCGAGAAGCTCTGTATATATTCGCTTTATAAGTCTTTCTGCAAACGACATTACATCTTTCTCTTTTATAAAAGACATCTCAAAGTCTATCTGTGTAAATTCAGGCTGTCTGTCCGCTCTGAGATCCTCATCTCTAAAACACTTAACAATTTGAAAATATTTATCAAAACCGGAAACCATAAGAATCTGTTTAAAAAGCTGAGGTGACTGCGGAAGTGCATAAAACTTTCCTATATGCATACGACTTGGAACCAGAAAATCTCTCGCACCTTCAGGAGTACTCTTTGTAAGAAAGGGAGTCTCTACCTCTATAAACCCTTCCTTATCAAAAGTTTTCCTGACCACCTGATAAAGTTTATGTCTAAAAATAATATTTTTCTGCATCTTTCCCCTTCTAAGGTCAAGAAACCTAAATCTTAAACGTGTATCTTCCCCAACATTTACATCATCTTCAGTAGGAAACGGAAGAGGCTCCGAACGGTTCAAAATTTTCAACTCATCAATATAAACCTCAATCTCTCCGGTTGGGATTTTGCAATTTACAGTTCCTTCAGGCCTTTTTCTCACTTCTCCGCTAACAGCAAGGACAAACTCATCTCTTATCTTTTTAGCTTTCTCTGTCAATTCCTCGCTTATCTGAGGACTAACAACTATCTGTACCTTTCCAGTTCTATCTCTTAAATCTATAAAAACCACTCCTCCGTGATCTCTAGTAGAATCAACCCATCCCGTAAGAGAAACTCTCTTTCCTATATCCTCTTTTCCAAGTTCACTGCAATAGCAATTTCTTTCAAAGCTACCAAAACAATCAATCATCTTTCCTCTCCAGGTTCGTTAATTTGCACGGGTAATTATCCTAAAAGAGAGTTTCTAAAGCAACAAATTACTCTTTAATATGAGAAATTACTACTCTTTCATAGACATCATAAACAGTCTCAATTTCACAAAGTTTCGGACCTTCTCTCATTACCGTTGCCGTTCCACAAGCAACAGCAAATGCAAGAGATTCTTCAAGAGGCCAACCTTTATCAAGAGAATAAACAAAGCCACCAACTACAGAATCCCCGGCTCCAACAGTATTAAGAACCTCAACTTCGGGAGGAACAGCTCGTATAACTCTATCAGCCGTAACAGCAACCGCTCCGTACCTACCTAAAGAGCTAACAACAACCGAAACTCCGGAAGAAACGACTTCCCGACACGCTTTAACAATATCATTAAAATCAAAAAGAGGCCTTCCTACAAGCCTTTCAAGCTCATACCTATTTGGTTTTATTGCGAGCGGAGAAGCGGTAACAGTGCTCTTTAAAAGCTCTCCGTCAGCATCAACAATAACATCACATCCTTTAGATTTATAATACTCTATAATCTCTTTATAGAAAGTTTCGGGTAACCCCGGCGGTACACTCCCCCCTAAAATAAGAAACTGGGGAGAATAATTACAAATCAAATCTTCCAAAGCGTTTATTTCATTTTGCGAAAGGGAAGGACCTTTACTTGCTATAAGAATATGCGATTTTTTTCCTTTTTGCTCCAAAATAGTATTGACTCTCGTTTCCTTTTCAATATCCAGAGCGGAAAATTCAACATTTTCATTCCTTAAACCCTGGCTGACACATTCTCCTATACAACCACCCAAAGTAATGACAAGGTTAGGAGATGAACCAAGCCTATTTATAACTCTTGCCGCATTGAGGCCCTTCCCTCCAGGAGAAATAAAAGGGTTTTCCACTCTATTTGTATCATCTTCCCTTAAAACCGTTGTATAGTAGTAAACATCAAGGCACGGGTTAGGACAAACAGAAACTATCATAACACCCCCTATGAAATTTCAGTTCCGACACCCTCTTTTGTAAATATTTCAAGAAGCACAGCATGCTTTACTCGTCCATCTATAATATGAGCCTTTTTAGCTCCTCCTCCCAGAGCTATCTGACACGCTTTTACTTTGGGAATCATTCCTCCGGAAATTGTTCCATCATCTATATAAGAAAAAATATCTTCTTTTGAAAGAACGGATAGAAGACTACCTTCCTTATTCTTTATACCTTGAACATCAGTTAGCATTATAAGCTTTTCCGCTCTCAATGCAGCTGCCATCTCTCCGGCTACAATATCAGCATTTATGTTGTAAGCCTCAAAGTCTCCCCCAACACCAACAGGAGCTATCACAGGTATAAACTTTGACTCCAAAAGTTTTAGAACAATTCCGGGATTTATTTTCGCCACTTCTCCGACAAAGCCAAGGTCAATAATTTCGGAAGATTTGACCTCGGAAAGGTATTTTCTATAATCTATCTTTTTAGAAACTATAAGGTTTCCATCTTTCCCCGATAAGCCAACAGCATTACCCCCATGAGAATTTATAAGCTTTACAATCTCTTTGTTAACTTTACCAACAAGTACCATCTCAACAATATTCATTGTCTCTTTGTCAGTAACTCTCATCCCTCCTATAAAACGGGTGGAAATATCCAACTTCTTAAGAAACTCCCCTATCTGGGGACCACCTCCGTGAACAATAACAGGATTTATACCTATATACTTCAAAAGAACCACATCTTCGGCAAAGCTTCTTTTAAGTTCCTCCTTAACCATCGCGTTTCCACCATATTTGATAACAATGGTCTTACCGTAAAATCGTTTTATATAAGGTAAAGCCTCAAGAAGAACAGAAGCTTTTTCTATAAGCTTTTCCAATCTCTAACCTCCCTTATCAACATCTCAACAGGAAAATTGATAACACTTAAAATATCTCTACCGGTAATAGACATTAAAAGTCTATCAAATCCAAGGGCAACACCCTCACATTCGGGAAGAGGCCTAACCTTCAGAAGCTCAAGAAATCCTACATCCATAGCTTGATTTTTCTTCCGAAACTTTATTCTATAGGAATCATAATCGACAAGCTCCGTATAACCGTTTGCAATCTCAAGACCTTTTATGTAAAGTTCAAACCTTTCAGCCAACCTATTATCCGTCTTTGCCATAGCGGAAAATTCTTCAGGAAAATCAAAAATAAAAACAGGAACTTTCACCTTGGATAGCTCAGGCTCCACTTTATCGACAAGAAGATAAAAAAAAGCCTCTTCATAAGAAGCTTTACCAGAAACATACTCTAATTCTTCTCTATCAGATACATCCTTAACCCCGGCAAACTCATGAAATAGATCCTCAACAGTAATTCTCCAAAACTTTTCATCAAACTTAACATCGGATTGGAAACCGCAATAGGCAGCCGTAAAAAAACATTCCCGAACAAGCATTTCCGTTTCATCCATTCCCGATACATAATCTTTCCCCGTGTTGTACCATTCCACCATTGTAAACTCTATATTGTGATAATCACCTAACTCTCCATCTCTAAAAACTTTAGATATCTGATAAATTTTTTCAAACCCATACCAAAGAAGTCTTTTCATAAAAAATTCCGGCGATGTATGAAGAAAAAATCCGAAATGATCCCCTTTAAAGTCGGAAAAAGTTACGGAAACATTTTCAACATTATCGTCCGGATTTTCATACGGAACGATAACAGGTGTTTCAACCTCTAGAAAATCTTTTTTATCAAAGAAAGTTCTTACCTGCGAAAGAAGCCTACTTCTTAAAAGTGCAATATTTTTATCTATCAATACTCACCCTCCTTAAAACCCATTCCAAAGCAACTGGTCTATAACCGGTAAACTCAACATTAACATTAAAACACGGAATATTATAAATACCACAACCACAGTGAACATTAAAACTGTTACGATGAACATGTCCATGAAAAAGGATATCGCATCTGGAAAAATAAAAGAGCTCCTTCACCTTAAATATTTTTCCAAGATAACGTTTCTTTTTCCTTAAATCAAGAGCAGGAAAATGCGAAAGAAGCAACCTCAATTCTCCGATTTCCAGCAATTTAACAAAATTATAGATTTTATCAAAATATGGACCAAGATTTTTTGAAAATTTATAATCATGATTCCCGAGAATCAAAAACTTTTTACACGGTAAAGCTTGCCACCTTTTCAGATATCCCTTTTTATCTTTCAATGTCCAAGTAAAATCACCAAGATGAAAAAGCACATCATCGGGAACAATTATTCTTTCAAGATTTTCAAGAATTCTATCTTCAAATCCATCAAATCTAAAAGCACTCAAGTTTACAATATTCGAATGATAAAAATGGGTATCCGAAATGAAATAGAGCAAGGGAACCTCCTTTAAACCGTAATTCTTCCTCTCTGATAGAATAAACCATAACAAAATTTAAGGACAAAGTTATGAAAAACGAAAAGTTTTTAGAAAACAGATGGAACAATCTAAGTGAGATAACACCTACGGAAATTGAAAAATTTGTAGATATTTACAATAAAGGGAACCATCTCCTTATCGAAATGGAAAAATTTGCGGCAGAAAACAAAGTTCCTATTCTCCTACCCTCTTCGGCAAAGTTACTTCAACTCATTTGCAGATTAAAACAACCGAAAACGATTCTCGAACTCGGTACCGGAATCGGATACAGCACTTTAAATATGCTACTTGCCGTCAACGGCAAGTGCAATTTAACATCAGTAGATTTCAACGCAGATAGAATTGAAATAGCAAGAAGTTTTATTAAAAAAAGCGATTTTAAAACAGACTTTATTTGTAACGACATTTTCGAAACAATCACAGAGCTTATCTGTAACGAAAGAAAATTTGACCTCATATTTGCAGATTCGATGAAGTCAGAATATCCGTTTTTCAATTATAAAATCCAAACCCTTCTTAACAATAACGGCATAGCTATTTTTGATAATGTACTTTTTAGAGGATATATTTGCGATAACTATCCCAAAAAGTATAAAAGAAGCGTAAAACTACTTAAAAAATTTCTCGATGATATAAAAACATACCCCAGTTTTGACATCTCTCTATTGCCGGTAGGTGACGGACTACTCGTTATAAAACAGGAAATCTAATACATTGCAACCTTATCAAGAGAACGAAGATACTCCTTTATACCTTGAGCTATCCCTTTTGCTATTTTCCACTGATAACTACTCTTGAGAAGATTTTTTCTATCATACCTATTTGTCATAAATCCGGTCTCTACCAGTACCGCCGGACGACCCGGAGTTTTTATAACAAGAATGTTCCTTTTCATATCTTTTATGCCTTTTACGATATTTTCATTATCATTGGCTTTTAATCTTTTAACTATCGATTCGGCAAGCTTTCTACTCTCAACAAAAGTTACAGTACTTGAAAGAGAAACAATAACGGGTGTTATACTCCAACACATAGTATCCGAACATATTTTCACATTTTTAGCTATAGCTTCAGCCGTATTTGTAGCTTTTGCAAAAAGAGTCGGAGAAGCTTTAAAAACAGTAACTCCTCTCCATCTTGGATGGTTCGGCATAGAGTCCGCATGAATACTAACAAACGCGTCCGCACAACTTTTAGCCGCTATCTCGGCCCGTTTCAAAAGAGGAACAAAAACATCCCTCTCTCTTGTCATTATCACAGATATACGAGAATCTTTTTCAAGAAGCTTTTTAACTTTCTTCGCAATACCAAGAGTTATGTTTTTTTCCTTATACTTGGGATGTCTCCAATGAATAGGCCATATAGCTCCGGGGTCTTTCCCTCCATGTCCGGGATCAAGAACAACAACCCTTTTCCCAAGCTCGGTTTTTAGCTTTAAAGGCATAAAGTCAGGAAATACATCTATAACAAGTCTGAAAGATTTTTTTCCTCTCGATTTCAAAGCAAAAATTTTATAAGACCGAGGGGAATCCAGTTTTATTCTTATTTTAGTTTTCGTTGAAGTCAAAGGTATTACTTCCACATATTTCGCATATTTGCTTCTAAAATACACTTTCTTTCTATCCGTCCTCAATCCTTTTACTACAAAAACAAGATAATTATGCTTCATATAGTTGGATATATATTTCTTATAAACCTTCCCGCTTAAATCAAAAACAATTCTTGTCCTTTTCGAAGATGAAGAATACCTTATTCGCTTCACATAAGGAATATACTTTTTGGCAAAGGACAACTCTACATTCGAAAAGGAAAAAAACCCTCCCAAACTCAAAACTTTAAGAAACTGTCTTCTCGTAAACATAGATATTCTCCGAAAACTAAACGGAATTATGCAACTATTCTACAATAAATTTTCAACATGGTTTTTTTCCAAAAAGGGCAGCTCTTCTTAAAAACTGTAGGGCAAGTGCAGGATCACAGCCCTTCCCACATACAGCAGAACAACTACCGGCAAAATGGCATCTAAAAACTCCTTCCGGAGAAGCAATAACTTCAAGTCTTTCTTCAAATCCTTCATCCCTGTTATCAACCGAATATCTGTAAGCCTGAGCAAGAGCCTGAGGCCCGATAAATCCTTCTACTGTTCCTTTTGATAAATCGGGAGTCCCCATACAAACACTATAACAATTACCACATTTTATACAATAGGCAAACTGTATATATTTCGCAAGCTGCTCCGGTGTTTGCTTCAACTCCCTATCAGGCTCTATCGAATAGATATCCTCATGTTTATTTATAAGATAAGTCTTAACCATTTCATGTTTCTTGAAAAACGGCTCAAGGTCAACAACAAGATCTTTAACAACAGGATATTTTGACAAAGGTTCAAGTTTCACAGTATCATTCCCAAGCTGAGCTATCTTTGTTATACACGCAAGCTTAGGAACACCATTCACCTTTACGGCACAAGAACCACATATTGCCATACGGCAGGAATGTCTATAGGAAATACCTGAATCAATATGTTCTTTTATGTAATTAAGGGCATCAAGAATCGTAACTATACTGGCAAGTTTAGGAACCTTGAATGTTTGTTCATACGAAGCGCTGTCTTTGGCCGGATCAAACCTACTAATTATAAATCTATATTCTTCCATTTTTTAATCACTCCCCAAATTTAAATAACCTTATGTTTGGCAGCTATTAAAATTACAGATAGAACCGCACCGACACTACAAAAAACATAATCCGTAACTTTACTATACCCTCTTTTTTCAACAACTATAGAACGGATACCGTAAAGTCCATGATATAAAATCGCAAGAATTGAAAAATCAAGAACATATATAAAATAAGGAGTTTTCGGATGTAAAAGCTCTTTTATCGGTTTAATATGCATCATTAGATTATGAATTATGAAAAAGAAAAACACAAAAATCGCAGAAGTAAGATAGAAAAAGTAAAGCAATCTTTCACTTCTCATGACGTCATCCCCTTACCTATTATAAGTATTGCAAGAAACATGGCAGCCATAACCATAGACAGATAAAATAAAACTCTGGAATATTTTAAAGAAATTGGAGAATAAGGATACTCCACAAATCCCGGCTTTCCAAGCAACAAAGCAAGCTCGACAATAACAAGTCTAATTCCGTTAAACGCGTGATACGCAAAGGCAACCACAGCCAACCAATCAAAATAAACACATACGGGACCCTTAGAAAGAACGTGAATTATCATATAAACGAAAAGGAAAACCCCGGTTATTCTGTGAAGTTTAGACAATTTCTCTTCCATTACCATGATTAGTACTTCCTTTCCACTGGTTTATATTTTGTTATCTTTACGTCTCTATAGTAAAGATGAAGCTTCTCTCCATCCTTTTTAACAAGAGTATGCTTCAAAAATCCCTCATCATCTCTTTTGGGAAAATCGGTTCTAAAATGAGCTCCTCTGGATTCCTCACGATTCAAAGCCGAAACGGTTATAACTTCGGCAACATCAATCATGTTTTGAAGCTCACTATAATTGATAAGTTCAAGGTTATAAATTTTAGAACTGTTGGAAAGTTTAACATTCAAAAATTGCTCTTTTATCTTAGTTATCTCTTTCAATGCTTTTTCCAGCTCCTCTCTATTGCGCTCTATACCTACAAATCTGTCCATCGTTTCACGCAATTTCCTTCGTAACTCATACAAAGAAAAAGTTCCCTTTCCGCCACCTATACCTATACGGGAGAAAAACATCTCCTCCTTATCTTTTAGAACAGATTGGTCAAGTTCCTTCCTTCCCGAAAACTTTTCCATATTCTCAACAACTCTTTCACCACATAACTTACCACAAACAAGGCATTCGGCCGTAGAATTTGTCCCAAGTCTATTGGAACCGTGAATTCCTGCAGCCGCATTTTCACCAATAGCATAAACTCCGGGAATTTCCGTAACTCCGTAAACATCAGCAGCAATTCCACCCATAGAGTAGTGAGCGGCAGGCCTTATGGGAATAGGCTCATTAACAGGGTCTATTCCTAAAAACTTCATGCAAACTTCTCTGATAAGATGTAACCTATGTTTCACCTTCTCTTCTCCAAGATGTGTTAAATCAAGAAGAACATAGCTCAAACCATCCTTTTCAAAGGCTCTACCCTTTTTTATCTCTTCAAAAATTGAGCGAGAAACAATATCTCTTGGAGCAAGCTCCATAGCAGTCGGAGCATAATATTTCATAAACCTCTCGCCTTCGTTGTTTAGAAGATGTCCCCCTTCTCCTCTGGCAGCTTCAGACATCAAAATTCCGGAAGGAATCAACCCCGTCGGATGAAACTGGATAAACTCCATATCTTCAAGCGGAAGCCCTAATCGAAGAGCATATGCAAGGCCATCTCCGGTAGAACTATCCGAATATGTTGTAAAAGAATAAGTACACCCGGAACCACCGGTTGCCAAAACAACTTGATTGCCAACGATAAAATCGATTTCTCCTGTTTTCAACTTATAAGCTGCAATGATA
>JALSLT010000058.1 GCA_026988135.1 Desulfurobacterium sp. | reverse complement strand
TCCTGAAACAATGATAAAAACAGCTCTAAAATTTTATCCTGTTCAAAAAATCTCCTTTAAACTTGAAAGTATCTACTATTCCAAAAGATTTAACGACCAGGACAACACTCAAACTCTTCCGGCATTCACCGTTTTCAACACATTTATCTCACACAAAGTCACAAAAAGAACAACACTTTTCTTTAAAGTTTTAAACATAACAGACAAAAAATACCAGTTATCATACGATTATAATCAACCGGGAAGAACCTATTTTATAGGAATAAAGTCAACCTTTTAAGGGAGAAAAAATGGAACTTGAAAAATTCTTTGAAACTGCAGAAAAAGCAATAGAAAATGAAAATATAGAACTTCTAAAACCGTTTGATATAGAAAGAACTGTTTTAAGAGAGCCTGTTAAAAAGCTTTTTATCCGCTCAGCTATTCTTGTTTCAGGTGACAGGATAAAACACCTAAAGAAAATCCTTGAAAGGGATGTTGATATAGTTATTTTTAACCTTGAAGATGGTGTAGCAGACAAAAATAAGCCCATTGCAAGGAAAATTCTGAAAATATTTTTATCAAATATAAACTCAGAAAACAAACAGATAGTTGTCAGAATAAATCCTATTGATTCACCATTCTTCTTTGATGATATATATGAAATACTGCCTGCTATACCTCACGCAGTAAGGCTGAGCAAGGTTGAAACAGCAGAAGATGTCATTACCCTTGACAGAATAATCACCTCTTTTGAAAAGAGAAACAACCTTAAAGAGAACACAATTAAAATCCACCTGTCAATAGAAACCGGAAAAGCCGTTCAAAATCTTCCCAATATCCTCCCCTCATCAAAAAGGGTTGAAACAGCTTACCTTGGAATCCTTGACCTTTTCAGCGACCTGAACCTTCCCCAATCATCAATCAAAACATCCCCTACAGCAAAGTTTTTAAAAGCTCTTTTTGTAACTACCTGCCGCAGTTACAACGTTTCTCCTGTAGCTCCAGCATATCAGGATTATAAAGACACTGAAGGATTTGAAAAAGAGTGTATAGAAGATAAACTCATCGGCTTCAACGGGAAATCCTGCATCTCCATAAAACAAACAGAAATTGCCAATCGTATCTTTTCTCCTTCAGAAGAAGAGATAGAAAAAGCTAAAAAAATCGTTAAACTTTACGAAAAAGCAAAAGAGGAAGGAAAAGGTGGCATAACTTTTGAAGGACTTTTTATTGACCAGCCGATATATAAAGATGCACTTAACATTCTGAAACTATCTGGAAACTCTAAATGAAAGCAAAATATAAGAAAATCCTTCTTCTTTACCCTATTAGCCTTTGTTTAATAACAGCAGGAAGTTTTTTTCAGATACAGCTATATTATTAACTTTCTCTCTCTTACCATTCTACCGGTTCTTATATATGAAAAAGTATTCAAAACAAAAATTAGAAATAGATTTTAGATGTAGAAAAATAAAGTTTACACTTTCCATTTTAGTTTCAACCCTTGGCATATATATACTAACATTTCTCATTTTAAAAAAAAGGAACAACCTTTAATCCACCTCAGGATATAGGAAAATCCATTCTATTTCAGATTTTTTACGTGGTAATCCCGGAAGAAATATTTTTCAGGGGAATTCTACTTGGAAGTATAAAAAAAGAAAACAGTTCAATAATAAGCAAAGAAAACTTGTTAGTTTCCATTTTGTTTGCAATCACTCACGTGATAACTTACAAAAATCCAATGATGCTGAAAGTTATACTACCTTCCTTGATATTTGGATTTCTATTTGAAAAGACAAATTCCCTATGTTCCCCCATACTTACTCATCTTACCTACAATATAGCCTACAGTTTTTTCCCTCTATTTTAAATTGATTAATCTAAAATAAAAAAAGCCTGGCACCGCCCTACTTTCCCACCCCGTCTCCAGGGCAGTATCATCGGCGCTGGCGGGCTTAACTTCCGTGTTCGGAATGGGAACGGGTGTTTCCCCGCCGCTATGGGCACCAGGCTATCTAATCGCTATTCCAGTATTCAA
>JALSLT010000057.1 GCA_026988135.1 Desulfurobacterium sp. | reverse complement strand
GCCCTTTATAACCACTACCGTTGCAGTAATCACATCCCTTTCCTTTAAAGGTTTTTGTGTTTTTTGCTTCTTCTTCCGAGAACCCGACTTCCAGTAAAACTTCAATGGGATATTTGTAGGGCTCTTTACAGTGGGAGCATATTCTTCTTGCAAGTCTTTGTGCTACTACTATAAGAACGGAAGAGGAGACGAGGAAAGATTCTATCCCCATATCTACGAGTCTTGTTACAGTACTTGGTGCATCGTTTGTATGAAGTGTAGAGAATACCAGATGGCCGGTGAGAGCCGATTCTATGGAAATTTGAGCTGTTTCTTTATCACGAATTTCACCAACCATTATAACGTCAGGGTCTTGTCTTAAAAAAGCTCTTAATGCACGAGCAAAATCAAGTCCTATCTCATGTTTTATGTGAACCTGGTTTATTCCGTATAGATTGTATTCGACCGGGTCTTCCGCGGTCATTATGTTGACTTCGGGGGTATTGACCGTTAGAAGAGAGGAGTATAAAGTCGTAGTTTTACCGGAACCAGTTGGCCCTGTGACAAGCACCATCCCATAAGGAGCTTTTATAGCTTTTTTTAGCAGATTATACTCTCTGTCTTCAAGACCTAATTTAGAAAGGTCAAGTTGAAGGTTTCCTTTATCCAAAACCCTTAAAACTATTTTTTCCCCGAAAATAGTTGGAAGCGTTGAGACCCTAAAATCTATTTTTCTTCCTTTATATTTAACGGACATCCTTCCGTCTTGGGGGAGGCGTTTTTCGGCTATGTCAAGATTACTTAAAACTTTAAATCTGGCAGAGACGGCATCTTTTATTTCCGGTGAGTATTTTCCGGCTATATGAAGGACACCGTCTATACGATAACGTATTCTTAGTTCCTTTTCAAAGGGTTCTATGTGGATATCACTGGCTTCTCTTTTTAGTGCTTCTAAAACAACCGCATTTACCAGCTTAACTATAGGAGCTTGAGTAGCAAGTTGTTTGAGGTTGTCAAGAGATACAACGGTTTCTTTGGTAGGAGTTGTTTCCTCAAGCTCTTCTGCTTCCGCTTCTTTATCTGTCAGTAGTTCCTGTTTTAGCTTCGAGAAGAAGTCTTCCTCTATCCTTCCGTAAACTTCTTCCAGTTTATTTTTTATTCTAAAAGGAAGAGCTACATAAGGTTCTATTTTAAATCCCGTTGAAAATCTCAGTCTTTCAATAGTTTGCAGGTCGGAAGGATCTGACATCGCAAGTTTGAGATTAGGTCCGATTCTTCCTATTGGAATAATCATATTTTTTTCAGCAGTACTTTGGGGAATTAGTTTTACAACATCCGCAGCAGGTTTAGTTTCTTTCAAGTCGATAGCTGGGACGTTATAAACTTCGGAAAGGATATCCAAAAGGCGATTTTCGTCTATAAGGTTGCTTTTTACAAGTTGCTCAAAAAAATCTCCGTGTGATGATTTAAGCTTTTTTAGGATTTTTTCGGTAATTCCCGCTTCAATCAACTTTTTTTCTAATTGCCCTCGGATACTTTTATCCATTGGAAACCTCTTGTTTTAACTGCCGTTAGCTGCTTCTCTTAATTTATAGAGAAGATCGGCATGGCTTTTAATGGGGAATTTTATCATATCTATAAGCTCTTCGGTGTCTTTCCCTTTAAAAGAAAATCCCCCTATTTTCTTGCTTAATATTTCTTTATTATTATCAGAGATAGGAAAATCTAACCCATTAAAAGAGGCGAGCATCTCTACAGGCCATTCAGTATCGAAAAGCTGAGACAAATATACTTTGGAAACAGCTAAGACAAATGAGAGATTATCTTTGCCTTCTTTTACTTCTTTGTATGCTAATTTTGCCAGACCTCCGATAGTATGAATTTTTATCTCTTTATTTTCGAGTTCCCTTTCAAGTTTTTTGAGAGCCGGTTCAGGGTTTGCCGTAAGCATATTCCTGACAGTTTGTTTTGTTATTCCTATGATTTCGGCTATTTTATTTTCCGGTTTCATCTCTTCTTCTTTAAGTACTACGGCATAGCATGCTTCCATAAGGCTCGGTATCCACATTAAGTTTCTGTATTTGAATAATTTTCTCGGCCCTCCAATTATTTCAAGAGCTTTAAGAAAGACTCTAAGAGTGAGAGTATCGTAATCTGTATCTTCTGATTTCGCTTCTAATATCATTACCATATCTCCCTATTTTGTTTGCTTTTGATTTTTAATTGCCTGTCTTTGTGTTACTGATTTCTATTATTTTATATAATTTCTTGTGAAGTGTCGCAATTGCTGTGAATAAAAAAATGATTTTTTAGGAGTGGATGATGAAGAGAAGAGTTGTTGTGACAGGGATAGGAGTTGTATCTCCGGCCGGAAGTGATGTTGATATATTCTGGAAAAATATTATTGGAGGGGTTTCTGCCGTTTCAAAAATTACAAAATTTGATTCGGCTGATTTTCCTGTACAGATAGCTGCAGAAGTTAAAGATTTTGACCCTCTTGAATATTTTGATAAAAAGGAGGTAAGAAAAACCGACGAATTTATACAGTATGCTGTGGCAGCTGCTACGCAAGCAGTTAGAATGTCAGGTATAGACCTTGATAATGAGGATTTGAATAGAGCCGGAGTTTTAGTGGGTTCCGGAATAGGGGGAATAGGAACGATAGAAAAGCAACATGAGATTTTGATGACGAAAGGGCCGAAAAGAGTTTCTCCGTTTTTTGTTCCTATGGAAATTATAAATATGGCATCGGGTTATGTTTCTATAAAGTTTGGGTTTAAAGGGCCAAATATTTCCGTTGTTACGGCGTGTGCTACCGGAACTCATGCTATAGGTGAAGCTTTAAGAACCATACAATATGGAGATGCAGATATTATGTTGGCCGGTGGAACCGAAAGTGCTATAACTCCTCTAAGTGTTGCAGGTTTTGCAGCTGCTAAAGCTCTGTCAAATAGGAATGATGAGCCTGAAAAGGCAAGTCGTCCGTTTGAGAAAAACAGAAACGGATTTGTAATGGGGGAAGGTTGCGGTATTTTACTTCTTGAGGAATATGAGCATGCTATTAAGAGAGGGGCGGTGATTCTTGCAGAGGTTATAGGGTATGCTACGACAGGAGATGCTTATCATATTACGGCGCCCGCTCCTGACGGTGAGGGAGCTGCCAGAGCAATGATAAAAGCTATTAAGGATGCAGGTATAGGACCTGAAAATATAGATTATATAAGTGCTCATGGAACTTCGACAAAATTTAATGACCTGTTTGAAACAATGGCGATAAAAAAGGTATTTGGAGAGTACGCTTCTAAACTTAAAATAAGCAGTATTAAATCTATGATAGGGCATCTTCTCGGTGCTGCCGGAGGTGTGGAGTCGGTTGCATCGGTTATGACTTTAAGGACAGGGATTATTCCACCTACGATAAATTATGAGGAATCGGATCCTGAATGTGATTTAAATTATGTTCCTAATAAATCTGAGGAAGCAGATGTGAAGTATATCCTTAAAAATAATTTCGGTTTTGGCGGAACAAATGCTTGTCTTGTCTTTAAGAGATTTGACGGGGAGTAAGTATGACTTTAGTTGAACGGAGACTTAAAGAGGTCGAATCTAAACTATCTTATTCGTTCAAAGACAAAGATCTCCTTATGAGGGCTTTGACTCATACCTCTTATGCTTTTGAAAAGAAAGATGATGTTTCCAATTATGAAGTATTTGAGTTTCTCGGAGATTCGGTCATTGGTCTTATAGTGAGTGAAAAGCTGATAGAGAAATTTCCTAATAAATCCGAGGGGGAGCTTTCGCAGATAAGAGCTTTTCTGGTAAGTGAACCATCTCTTGCAAAACTTGCAAGAAGTGTGGATTTTGGTAGTTATCTATTTCTGGGTAAGGGAGAGATAAAATCTAGAGGGAAAGAAAAAGATTCAATACTTTGTGATGTTTTTGAATCGATTTTCGGGGCTATATATTTGGATTCCAACTTTGAAACAGCAAAAAAGATTTTTGAAACCGTCTTTCTTGATAAAATATGGAAAATATTGAATGAAACGAGGACTTACAAAGATTGCAAAAGCTATTTGCAGGAAATTACCCAGAGAGACTTTAAGGTTATACCTGTTTATAAAGTTATTAAGGAAATCGGTCCCGAACATTCAAAGGAGTTTACGATTGAATGCAAGGTAAATGAACTGGTATCTGTTGCAAATGGAAAGTCAAAAAAAGAAGCAGAGCAACTTGCTGCTGAGAAAATGCTTGAAAAATTGGGGATTTTATGAGAAGTATAGACGGAGTCTTACTTTTGTCTTCTTCCCCGAGAAGAAAAAAGATATTGGAAATTTTAGAAATTCCGTTTAGAGTTATTTCCGGCCTTAATGTGGATGAAAAGCTTTTCTCTTCTCCTGAAGAGACGGCAGTGGAGAATGCGGTTTTAAAACTCAAAAATGGGAAGAAATTCCAGTTTGATAATGAGGTTTCTATTGCTGCGGATACGGTTGTCGTTTTTAAAGGGGAGATTTTCGGTAAGCCTAAAAATGAGTATGAAGCAAAAGAGATTTTGAAAATATTATCCGGAAATACACACACAGTTATTACTGGATTTGCTATAGGTTTTCCGGGTGGACAAACAGAAAAAGGATATGATGTTTCTTCCGTAAAATTTAAACTATTGTCTAGTGATGAAATAGACTGGTATGTAAGTACGGGTGAACCTCTTGATAAAGCGGGTGCATACGGTATTCAGGGTAAAGGAGCTCTTTTTATAAGAAAAATTGATGGAGATTTCTTTAATATTATGGGTTTACCCATTGCGAAAATTTATGATATTCTATTGAATAACAGTGCAGATATAAAACGAATGGTGGGTAGAAGGTGATGGATACGGGAATTTTGACAATTGTAGTTGCGGCAATTTTTTGTGCCATAGGAGTTGTTGTAGGATTTCTATTAGGTAAGACAGCTCCCCATTCTGAAAAACGACATGAGAGTGGGGATACAACGTCTCATATTGGAAATTTGGAATCAAATATTGGTGCATTGAAGTATAATGTATCAGAGTTGAGTAAAAGTATAGAAAATTCAACGCAAGATGTAGTTAGAAAGCAGAAAGGGGAAATAGATAATATTTTGACATCTATAGAGAATCTTAAAGAACAGATTTCTGTTTCGGGTTTGCCGATTAAAAGTGTTTCTGTCCTTGACGATATGTTGCTTGAGTTAAGAGGGGTGAATGTTAATAGTCTGCCATCTTTAGGGATGGATGAGGCTACTGTTACTAAGATTAAAGATAAGATAGATATTATTAGGGCGGAAATAGAATCCATTAAACTTTCCATGGAAGAAGAGAAAAATAGAAAGCAGGAGAAAGTACAAACTCCTTTCGATTTTGTAAAAATTGAAAAAGCTGTTCAGTTTGCCAAAGAGATAAATGAAGAGGCTGTGAAAGGAGATATGATAGGTCTTATGTATGCTTTTAAAAGCGATGATAAAAAAGACCTTTTGAAATCTATTGATACAATAGCTCTTAATTCTAAACAGCTTGTTTTGATATTGGAAGATGTTCTTAAATTGGAGAAGGAGAGGGAAGAGAAATGAAGATTCTTTACGCCGATGCAAAGAATATGTGGCACAATTTAACTGAAAGGGTTTTGATTCCAAGGGGAGTTGAGATTATTCATGTTTATTCCTTAAAGGATGTTTTAAATAAAATAAATAGTGAAAATCCCGAAGTTGCAGTTATAAATGTTAGTTTAAAAAATGGTAAAGCTTATGAAATCATTCCCGGAGTTTTATCTGCCGGTGTACCGGTTATTCTTATAGGTTTTAAAAGTGAAGGTTTGGACGAGGACAAAGCAAAAGAGCTTGGTGTTAAATTTATTCTTAGAAAACCTTTTACGGTTGATGAACTTTTCAGAACAATAAATGAGGCAAGGCTTGAGAAACCTAAAATTAAAGAAGAGGCTAAAGTGCCGGCCATTATTCATGGTGGAGGGATTAAAGAATCTGTTGAAGATAATAAAGAAAAGGAAGAGATAGTAGAGCTCGTTCCTATAGAAGAACCGGGAGAGGAAGTTCAGCTTATGGAGTCTGAATCTTTGCATGTTCCGGATGAAGATACTTTAGATATTGTTCCTATAGAGTCTGAAGATGGACAAGGTTTAATTGAAATTGAGTCTTTAGGAGAGGAAAACCGGGAAATAATTTCCGAAAAGGATAAGGATAATGTTTCTGCAATAGAATCTGAAGATGATAGGGAAGCTCTTGCAAAGGCTTTCGGTTTGGTATCAGAGTCTTCTGAAAATGAGAAAAGTGTATTTGAGGAGTCTGTCGGGAAAGAGGAGTCAATATCTCCTGCTACTCAGGAGGTTGAAAAGTCGGAGATTGTTGCTGATTCTTATCTATCTGCTAAAGAGATTGAGAAACTGAAGGAATCGATAAAAGAGCAACTTATTAAAGAAGTAAAATCGGAAATAAAGGAAGAGATTCAAGCAGTGATATGGGAAGTGATTCCCGATATGGCTGAAAAAGTTATAAGAGAAGAGATAGAAAAATTTATAAAAAGCAGGTTAGTGTAATTTATGTTTAGAGTAGGGATAGGTTACGATGTTCATAAACTTGTTACAGGTCGCTCTCTCATTTTAGGTGGTGTTGAAATTCCTTTTGAAAGAGGTCTTCTTGGACACTCCGATGCGGATGTACTTTTGCATGCAATAATGGACGCGCTTTTAGGTGCTGTTTCAGTGGGGGACATAGGAAAAGTTTTTCCTGATTCCGATAAAACTTACAAAGGTATCAGTAGTTTGGTTTTACTGGAAAAAGTTTCGGATATTATCCGTTTATCCGGTTATTCTGTTGTTAATATAGATTCCATTATAATTGCTCAGAAACCGAAGCTTGCTTTCTATATAGCGGAAATGAGAAAAAATATATCTTCGATTTTGAAAATTTCTATAGAATCTGTTTCTGTTAAAGCAACAACTACTGAAAACCTTGGTTTTGAAGGAAAAGGAGAAGGGATAGCAGCACAGGCTGTAGTAATGGTTAAAGAGGAGGTAAATAGTGGATTGTAAAATGGACATTTTTCAAATTATGGAAATTCTCCCTCATAGGTATCCTTTTTTACTTGTTGACAAAATAGTTGAATTTGAACCTAAAAAGAAAATAGTAGGGATAAAAAATGTTACGATAAACGAGCCTTTTTTCAATGGCCATTTTCCAGGCCACCCGATTATGCCGGGAGTTCTTATAGTTGAAGCAATGGCTCAGGTTGGTGGCATTTTGATGTTAAAGTCTTTTGAGATGAAAGCAGGAGAAGTGGTTATCTATTTTATGGGTGTTGATAAGGCTAGATTTAGAAAACCTGTTAGACCTGGAGATCAGTTAAGGCTTGTTTTAGAGCCTATAATATTGAAACCGAAAGTTTCTAAAATGAAAGGTGTGGCTTATGTTGACGGTGAAGTTGTAGCGGAGGCTGAAATTATGGCATCGGTGGTGAAAAAATGAGTGTTGAAATCGATAAATTTGCAGTTGTGGAAAATGGAGCCGAGCTTGATGACGGTGTTAAGGTTGGTCCTTTTTCTTATATAGGTAAGGAAGTAAGAATAGGGAAAGGAACTGTTATTAAATCTGGAGCCGTTATAGAAGGTGATACGACCATAGGTAAAGATTGTACTATCTATTCGGCAACTATAGGAGTTGCTCCGCAGGATTTAAAGTATAAAGGTGAACATTCAGAGGTTGTAATAGGTAATGGAACTGTCATAAGGGAGTATGTAACTGTTCATCGTGGAACAGAAGGTGGTGGAATGATTACTGAAATAGGAAGCGATTGTTTGCTTATGGCTTATTCTCATGTAGCTCATGATTGTAAGTTAGGTAATCATGTTATTCTTGCTAATGTAACTACGCTTGCCGGTCATGTTGAGGTTGATGATTACGCTATTATAGGCGGGATGAGTGGAGTTCATCAGTTTGCTCGTATAGGAAAACATGCAATGATAGGTGGAGCTTCCGCAGTAGCAAGGGATGTGCCTCCTTTTACAGTTGCGATAGGCAATAGAGCCAAGCTCGAAGGTATAAACCTTATAGGTTTAAAGAGAAGAGGATTTGGTAGAGATACTATAAGGGCTTTGGCGACCGCTTTTGAGATGGTGTTTAAAACTGACGAACCTCTTAAAGTTTCTCTTGAGAAAGCCAAAGAGGAATTTGCTGATATTCCTGAAGTTGTGAATTTTATTGAATTTATAGAAAACAGTAAAAGGGGAGTTTGTACAGCTTAAAAATTTTGAAGGGGTGTAATTATGGAGTTTGAAGCGGTAATAGGTCTTGAAGTTCACGCTCAACTGCTTACAGATACAAAGATATTTTGTTCGTGTAAAAATAGGTTCGGAGATTCTCCCAATACGAATGTTTGTCCGGTTTGTCTCGGAATGCCTGGTTCTTTGCCTGTTTTAAATAGAAAAGCGGTAGAGTATGCCGTTAAAGCGGCTATAGCTTTAAACTGTAAGATAAATAGTTCTTCGATATTTGCGAGGAAGCATTACTTTTATCCTGACCTTCCAAAGGCTTATCAAATAACTCAGTATGAACTTCCTTTTGCGGAACATGGTTGGATAGAGATAGAAAATGGAGATGGTACTAAAAAGAGGATAAGAATTAGAAGAATTCACATGGAAGAAGACGCAGGAAAAACTCTTCATGGTGATAGTTTTGATCAAAATTCTTATGTTGATCTTAACAGAGCGGGAACTCCCCTTGTAGAGATTGTTAGTGAGCCTGACATATCGTCACCTGAGGAAGCGAGACTTTATATGCAAAAACTAAGGGATATTCTCGTATGGATAGGAGTTAATGACGGGAACCTTGAGGAAGGTTCTTTAAGATGTGATGCGAATATCTCTATAAGGCCAGAAGGGTCTGATAAACTTGGAACAAGGGCAGAAATAAAGAATGTAAACTCTTTTAGGTTTATTCAAAAAGCTATTGAATATGAGATAGGTAGGCAAATTAAGCTTGTAAAAGGCGGCGGTGAGGTTGTTCAGGAGACGAGGCTTTATGATTCTCAGAAAAATATAACGAAGACGATGAGAACAAAAGAAGAGGCAGAGGATTACAGGTATTTTCCCGAACCAGACCTTCCTCCGTTAATTATTGATTCTCAGTGGCTTGATTCTATAAAGGAATCTCTTCCTACACTTCCTGATGAAGTAAGAGGAAGATTTGTAAAAGATTATTCTTTGACTTCTTATGATGCTTCTGTTCTGGTAAGGGACAGAAAACTCGCCGAATTTTTTGAAGAAACGGTCTCATCCTATTCTGGAGAGCCTAAAAAGGCTGCAAATTTTATAATTTCCGACTTTTTAGGCATTTTAAATGAAGAGAAAAAAGAGCTTTCGGATGCTTCTGTAAAAGCTGAAGACATTGCGGAACTTCTATTATTAGTGGATAAAGGAGTTGTCTCTCTTAGAGTTGCCAAAGAAGATATTTTACCTGAGATGGTAAAATTCGGAGGAAAGCCGGAAGAGATAGTCAAGAAGAAAGGTCTTATTCAGATATCTGATGAAAGTGAGTTGATAAATATTGTTAAGAAGGCTCTTGTAAAGAATGAAAAAGCTGTTGAGCAGTATAGGTCTGGAGATGAAAAGAAAAAAACAAAAGCTGTTAAATTCCTTATAGGGCAAGTTATGAAAGAAACCAGAGGAAAGGCAAACCCGAAGATTTTAAATGACCTTATACCAAAAGTGCTTGATGAAACGGAATAATTCAGCCTCCTTTTACGGGAGGCTTTTTTTTAGATTCTCAGCTTTTTCAACTATTGCCGGAATAGGGCATAAATCTTCAATGATTTCTATGAACTGATGGGCTTCTTCCATATAGATTTTGTTTTCTATTGCATATTTGATAAAGTCAGCAAGTGATTGAAAAGCTTCGTAATCCAATCCCCTTTTTGTTAAAAGCCGAAATAAGATTTTATAAAGTTGGGGGTGCTTAACATAGAATATCACTTTTTTTAAATAGCCTATTGCAGTATCAAAGAAGCCATCTTCTAATAGCTCTTCCGAAACTTCTATTGCAATATCTATCGCCTTGTCTTTATTACCCATATTGTAATATATATCAAATAGAAGCATTTTAATTTGGTGGTTATCAGGTTCTTTCCTAAGTACGTCCATAAGTTTTTTCAGGGCTTCTGCGTATTTTTCTTCAAGTATCAGTTGAACTATCTCTAATTTAGGATCTTTTCTTGAAACCATCTCTTTTCCACATATTTTAATGATTAGAGAATTGTACAGCAAAACTTTGCAAAGGAAAAGGGATGGAGATTGAAGAGATAGAAGTTGAGAAAGCTGTAAATGGGAAATTTGCTTTTATTGATGTTAGAACGGTTGAGGAGTTTAAGGATTTTCATATTCCAAAGGCTTACAATGTTCCCCTTTTTACTAAGAAAGAGAAAGAGCTTATTTCAAAGATTTACAGGGAGAAAGGGGAAAGAGAAGCGCGGTTTGAAGCGGTTAAAGTGGTTTCTCCTAAAATATACTCAATTGTTAGCAGAATAGATGAGATAAAGAAAAAGCATGAAAATGTGGTGGTTTACTGCTGGAGAGGTGGATTGAGAAGTCTTGCTGTGGCTTCATTTTGTCAGCTTGCGGGAATATTTGTTTTCAGGTTAAAAGGAGGGTATAGGGCTTTTAGACAGTTTATTCTTGATGATATGGACAAAATCTTATCTGATAAAAAGATTTTTGTTGTTTATGGACCTACAGGATGTGGGAAAACAAAAATTTTAAAAGATTTAATGGCAGAAGGTTTTCCTGTATTAAATATTGAAGGTTTGGCAGGTCATAGAGGTTCTGTTTTTGGAGGTATCGGTTTGAAACAACCCTCTCAGAAGATGTTTGATACTCTTGTCTGGGCTGCTTTAAGAAATTGTAACAACAGTCCTTTTATAATTGTCGAAGGAGAAAGTAAAAGAATAGGGAATCTTTATCTGCCTGATGCTTTATGGAGTAAAATGGCAGGAGGTAATAAAATAGTTGTTTCAATGCCTCTTAGAGAAAGAGTAAAACATTCTCTAAAAGAGTATTCTCCGGATAGATTTCCTTCCAAAATATTTCTTTCTGCTATTAAAAGAATAGAAAGGTATTTGCCGCCGAAAATTTACTTACAAATAAAAGAGTCTATCTGTAAGAAGGATTATGAAAAAGCTATTGAAATATTGATGTTAACCTATTATGACAAACTTTACGGTCGGTCTATGCCTAATACTGATGTCAGTACAGAGATAAATGCTGAAAATTTGATTCAACTGAAAGAGAAACTTTTGGATTATTTTAAGGATATACATTGAAAAGCTTTCCGTTTTCAAGCCGTAAAACAGGCCATTTTAATTCCTCAATAACGTCTTTATCATGAGTTATCATAAGGATAGCTTTGTTTGTTTCTTTTAGAAACCTTAAAAGAAGTTTAAGCTTTTTCTCGTCAACACCGATGGTTGGTTCATCCATGATAAGACAGTCGGGATTCATAGAAAGAACAGAGGCAATTGATACAAGTCTCTTTTCTCCTCCCGAGAGTTTGTAAGTTAATCTGTTTTTCAAATAATTTATTCCGAGAATATCGAGAGTTTGTTCTATTATTTCCGGTATTTCGCTCCGTTTCTTTCCTATGTTTAAAAGCCCGAAAGCTATATCTTCCTCAACTGTAGGGGAGAAAAGCTGGTCATCGGGATTTTGAAATATGTATCCCGCAGAAATCCTTAAATTATAGAGATTTTCTTCCGTTTTGACTTCTTTTCCTTTAAAAAACAGTTTACCTGTTTCCGGTTTGATAAATCCCATTATTGTTTCTATAAAGGTTGTCTTTCCCGCACCGTTTGGACCTGTGATAAATAATTTTTCATCTGATTGCAAAGAAAAGTTAATGTTTTTAAATATAAAATTCTCATCTCTTTTTACAGAGAGGTTTTCAACTTTTAGAATTTCCAAACTAAACTCCACAGAAAAGCCGCAACTAAAAAAGTAAAGGAGATTGTAGCAAATCTTATATCTTCTTTCTTTAATTTAAAGTGTTTATAAACAGGAAATTCTCCTTTAAAGCCTCTACACAGCATCGCTTTATATATTCTGTCTGCTCTTATGTAGCTTCTTATTAGAAGATTTGCAACAATGTAAGCATAAGTTTTGTAGGTGCGAAGATCTGTTTTTGGCTTAAATCCTCTTGCTGTTGCTGCCTTCAATAGTCTGTTATATTCTCCTTTTATAACTTCCAGATATCTGAATGTGAAAAACAGCATCTGAACAAGTTTTGATGGTACTTTAAGATGATGTAGAGCATGGGCTATCTCAAAGATTGTAGATGTTGACATAAATACTATAACTGTAAGTAGAATAATGTTTGATTTGAAAAATAGAAACGCTCCGTACTTTACTCCTTCTATATATATCGGGATAAATCCAAGCTTTATGATTTCTCCTTTATTGTAGGTGATTGCTGTTGTTAAAACTATAAAAAAAAGAAAGGAATCGGCAAAAAGTAGGGAGTAAGCGATATCTTTCAATTTGTTCTTTAGATACACTATTGTAAAAAATAGAAGAAAAACACCTGTTAAAGTTAAAAAGGAAAGTGAAGAGGAAAGTGCACAGGTGAAGGCAAAAAGTGTGCAAACTGCCACTTTCACCCGTGCATCAAGTGTGTGCAGAAGAGAGTTGCCATCAGAAAGCTTAGTTTCCACCTTTTCTGTTCCTACTACTAAAGTATGCTCCCACACCGAAAATACCTATAATCCATCCTATTCCACCAAAAATTTCATTAAAGGTTGGCTTTGTAAGAGCCATTTTTATCTGTAGTAATTCATCCCTTATAGGTTTAAGCTCCTTTTTTACTGCTTCTTTAACTGCTTTATTTACAATCTTTTCAAGCTCCTGACTGGAAACTGTTTCTTTTAACTGCGCACTACTTTCTGTATTAGATTTATCTGTCTCTACCGTTGTGGTATTAGCATCTGCCTGCTGGTCTGCTGTTTCTTCAACACCTGACAGCTCTGAAGCTGGAATTTCATTTTCAACTTTGTGGCCAAGTTCAGCTTCCACCACCACTTTAAGGTCAGTTACTTTGGGAGGAGTGAAAGAAAATTCTCCGTCTGCGTTTGTTTTGCCTGTTAAAAGGATTTTACCGGTTTTTGCATCTATCACTTCAACTTTTGAGTTTTTACACGGAGTTCCATCATTAAAGTAACTCATCAGATTGACTTTCCCATCTTCTACATCTGTGAAAACAGAGATTTTATGGGCAAAAGATATTGAAAATGAAGTTAGTGCTATCAGTAAAGCTAAAAGCAGTTTTTTAAGATGCTGCATAGTTTACCTCCAGAAGTTCGGGAAATACTTTTTTGATAAACAGTAAAACAAAGACGTTTATTACAGATTCAACAACTGCTACAGGAAGATGGGCGATTATTACAAGTTCTGCAACTTTTGTGAATTGCTCTCCTGTAAGATAAAGTTCAGCTGCAACGAACAATCCTGAACCAACGATGGCGATAAAAGCTGCAACTATTCCTGATAGGACAATTGATGCAGTTGAACTGCTTTTTAAAAGCTTTCTGCATATATAGTAAGCAACTACAGCAGGAAAAGCCATGTTAAATGTGTTTACTCCAAGGACTGTAATTCCTCCAAATTGAAATAAAACTGCTTGTAAAAACAATCCTACCAGTAAGATGGGGAAAGCCACCCAGCCTGTTAATAGTCCTACCAGTCCGTTCATTACAAGATGAACACTTGTTGGGCCAAGCGGAACATGTATTAGAGAAGCAACAAAAAAGGCAGCGGCAAGGAGTGCCGCTGCCGGGATTTTACTGTTATCAAGCTTTTTAAGTCCTATTGCTGTTCCTGCAGCTGTTAATCCCCATCCTGTTATAAGCATCCATCCTGGAAGAACACCTTCAGATATGTGCATCTTACTTTACCTCTTTTGGTTTTGGATACGCTTTTACCCATACTATTGAGTCAAGCTCAACAGGGTAATATTTTCCATCCTTTTTGAGTTTTCCACCGTCGCCAAGAACAGAGAATCCCCACCATCCTGCCCAGGGAATTGTGTACTCAAAATATCCGTTTTTGTCTGTTTTTACAACCTGTGTTACAAACGGATCAGCAGGTGCTTTAACACCTTTAGTATTTAGGTATTCAATCTCAACTTTTGCATTTGCAAGAGGTTTGCGGTTAAGATATGCTCTTCCTCTGAATGT
>JALSLT010000056.1 GCA_026988135.1 Desulfurobacterium sp. | reverse complement strand
ATATAGTTGTCGGGGACAAACCTTAAAGGGTCCGTTTCTCCTGCTTTATATTTTCCTTCTTTGTAATCCAATCCCCATCTTGCAAAGTAAAATGCATCGTAACTTGTAAAAAGCGGTCTGTCATTGTAAAAAAAACGGCTTTTATTTTTGTTCCAAACGGAAAGATCATCAAGCCGTATGAAAAGACCAACTATAATGGGAAGCAAAATAAGAATTATTAATCTTGTCGCTTTCACTGTTTTGTTCATTGCATCCTCTCTATATTCTAAATTATTGATTAAGTAAGGAAGCTACCGCCGTTCACAATTTAAAAGCAACGTAATTATATAACAAGTCAAAAGAAACCTATTCGTTAATTAATTGAGAAACAAAAGAGTCGGTTTGTTCAAGAAGATGTAGTTTGTCTTTTGTATTGCAAATCATAATATCCGTAAATTTTAATTTATCTTTGTAGGAAAACTGAAAACGCTCTCTTTTTAAAACCTCTTTCAATCCGAATTTTCCGGCAGCTCGTAGAATTCTTTGTCCTCTGTATGCAAAAACAGTGATAACCGTATCAATTTTTTTATACCAGTTAGCTTCTATGAGAAGGGCTGCCTCAACAAAGACGGTTCCCTCTTTCCTTAATTCAAATATGGTCTCTCCTATGAGTGGATGAGTTATTGAAGTTAAAAGTTCCAATTTCTTCGAATCGGAAAAAACAATGGATGCAAGTTTCTTTCTGTTTATTTCTCTATTTCCGTTGAGAATTGACTCTCCAAAAGCTTTGATGACCAGAATGTATCCCGGTTTTCCTTTTTTTAAAAGATTTTTCCCTATATCATCGGCATTTATGACTTTGAATCCGTATTTTTTTAAAAAACGTGCAAATGTTGTTTTTCCAGCACCTATGTTTCCTGTAATGCCGATAACCATTACTATCTTTCCCTTTTTTCCATGAAGCTGTAAAAGACCGGAAGAATCATTGCTGCTACAGGGACGGCTATTACTATTCCTAAAAATCCTCCGTATGTTGCTCCGGAAAATATGGCAAAAAATATGAGAAGAGGTTTAATTCCAGTTGTTTTACTCATTACCATAGGATAAATCACATTTTCAATTGCCGCTTCCGATAGAAATATAATAGTAACCCCGACTATATGGAACAGATCTCCGTTATCAAATATGGCAAGGAGGAGAGAAGGGATCAATCCCGTATAAAAGCCAACATACGGAATCATATTCATAACACCGGCAGCAAAGGCGATAAGAAAACTGTATCTGATACCGATTGTAGTAAGAGTTATAGCGAAAAACAGTCCGACAAAAAGAGCTATTAAAAGTTGTCCTCTTATGTATCCTGCAAGGGATTCGTTCACTTTTTCAAGAAGTTTTTCTATTTCTGCCCTATGTTTTTTTGGGGCAAGCTTGATGTAAAGGTTTCTCAGATTTCTCCATTCTATAAAAAAATAGTAGGTTAGAATTGGGATTATTATCATATTTATAGCTATGGATGCTACGGAAAAGACTCCTGAGAAGAGTTTCTGAACGAAAGAGGCGAACGATAGCGAGTTATCAATGGAGATATTGTTATAGAACATGGAAAATAGTGATTTTATATTTTCCGGGTTAAATTTTCCTGCGAACAGTTTTTTTCCTAAAAATTTATTTAGATAAAAGTCTATTTTTTTTAGTAAAACGGGAAAATACTCCATAAATCCTTCTATCTGTTTTATTAGAATTGGGAAAATAATCAGGAGCGTTCCTGCTATTACAAGGATTATTAAAAATACCGTTACTAAAGCGGCAATGTTATCTCTTTTGAAAAGTTTTCTTAGAGAAACAAAAAGGGGATAGACTATATAAGCACTGGCGGCGGCGGCGAAAAAAGGAAAAATAACAGAATTCATTATGAATAGTGAAATAACCAAAGCAGTTATGGATACAAAAATGAAAATTTCCGGGAAGTATTTGTCTGTGAAGCCTTTAGTCATTACCTATCTCCCTTATACCTACGGTAATGTATGTTGCTCCGGAAGCCATTGTCATTCCCCCTGTAAAATAGTACAGGAATTTAAGGAAAACATCCAGGTAGAAATTAGGGAAATTAAGATAAAGAAGGGTGAAAAATATGGTTGAAAATTGGGAAAAAGATGTTATTTTGCCAATTATCAGCGGTTTTATCTTTTCTATCTTTCCAAAAGTAGCAAATAGCCATCCTCCAACTATAATAAGAGCATCTCTCGATAGTATGAAAATGGTTAACCATGGCGGTATTATTTTGTGACTAAAGCTAAGGACTATAAAGCCCGAGTCTATCAGTGCTTTGTCTGCCAGAGGGTCCATTATGATTCCTATGGTTGTGATTTGCTTAAACTTTCTGGCCAGAAAACCGTCGATAGAATCGCTGATAGCTGCTATAAGGAATATTACAAGTGCAACTTTAAACTTTCCGTAATGAAGAGTTGTTATAAAAACAGGCACAAGAGCCGCCCTTAAAATAGTGATAATATTTGGTATATTAATCATAGCTATTCTCCACACGAGGTAAATATGGGAATTTCAAGTTTAGTGATGGAAAATTATATACTATCTTTTCTTCGAGAGGATATGGGATTCATTGGGGATTTGACCTCTTCGTCCCTTAAAGGAAGGCAGATTACAGCTTATATAGAAGGGAAAGAGGATTTCATTCTTGCCGGTGCTCCGTTTTTTGAAATGGTTTTTAAACTTATTGATGAAAATGTTTTTTTTGATTGGGAAAAGAGAGACGGGGATTTTGTTAAAAGAGGGGATGTTATTTGTAGGCTTTCAGGGGACGAGAGAGTTCTGCTTTCGGGAGAGAGAACGGCTTTGAATCTTCTTCAGCATCTTTCCGGAATAGCCACTAATACCAGAATGTTTGTTGATGCTATGGGAGATTCGGATGTGAAATTGCTCGATACGAGAAAAACAACCCCGGGACTTCGCTATTTTGAAAAATATGCAACAAAGGTTGGTGGTGCGTTTAATCACAGAATGGGGCTTTATGATGCGGCTATGATAAAGGATAATCACATAAAGGCTTACGGTGGAGTTGTTAATGCCGTAAAAAAGGTTGTAGTAGAAGTGCCTGTTACAACTTCCGTGGAAGTGGAAGTGGAAAGTTGGAATCAACTTGAAGAGTTGATGGGTATAATTGAAAAAGTAGATATCGTTATGCTTGATAACTGGAGTCTTTCCCGATTGAGTGAAGCTGTTTCCCTTATAAGGGAAACAGCGGAACATGTCAAAATTGAAGTATCTGGAGGTGTTACGTTGAAAACTCTTGAAAAGTTAAGGAAGTTTGATATAGACTTCATCTCAACCAGCAAGCTTATCACATCGGCAAAATGGGTTGATATAGGAATGGAGGTGGAATGAATCTTGTGCCGTTGAATGTTCTTGATGCCGGACTGTTACTGATTTTAGGATGGAACTTTTTAAGAGGTTTTAAAAAAGGGGCTGTAGAAGAAGTGTTTTCCCTTATCGGAATTGTTGTGAGTGTTATTATCGCTATTAAAACAGCCCATATTGTTGCAGGGAAGTTTACGAATAACCCGGAAGCTCCGGTAATTATATTTACCGGGGTGGTAATATACGGAATATTATTTATCGTTTTCAAGTATATAGGATTTTTGCTTAATAGTTTTCTTAGCAGGGGTTTTTTTGGACTTTTGAATAATCTTCTGGGATTTCTGTTCGGAGTTTTAAGGGGAATTGTTCTTGCATCTTTGCTTCTTCTCCTCGTAGGAGCGACCATGCCTGATACTGATTTGATCAAGAGAAGTTATTTCGGTGGGTTTCTCGTTCCTGTTGCTGATCTTATTGTTTCCCGTTTACCTGAAAATGCAAAGGAGCGGGTTGAAAAGAACTGGAAGTTGGCAGAAAAGTTTTTGCTAAAAAATAGAAATAAAGAAAAAGGAGGAGAATTACCCCCTCCTAAAGCTTAAATCTATATAGAACACATATATTTTATTAGGTCTCCTAGTCTTGAGGAATATCCAAATTCGTTGTCGTACCAGGAGATTATTTTTATGAGATTATTACCTATAACATCAGTTGATTTTGCATCAATGACAGAAGATAGTCTGTTCCCCATATAATCTACGGAAACAAGCTCCTCTTCGGTATAACCTAACACTCCTTTAAGCTCTCCTTCCGCTGCTTCTTTGAGAGCGTTATTGACCTCATCTATTGTTACGTCTTTTTTAACAACACAAACAAAATCTATAAGAGAAACATCGGGAGTTGGAACTCTTATAGAAATTCCGTTAAACTTTCCTTTAAGCTCAGGTATAACAAGTCCTACAGCTTTTGCTGCACCAGTTGTTGTCGGAACCATTGAAACAGCTGCGGCTCGTGCTCTTCTTAAATCTTTATGAGGTGCGTCAAGAAGTCTCTGGTCGGCTGTATAGGAGTGAACTGTGGTAAGGAAACCTTTTTCTATTCCGAATTTTTCAAGAAGGATTTTTGCTACGGGAGCAAGACAGTTTGTGGTACAGGATGCGTTTGATACTATGAAGTGTTTTTCAGGGTCGTAATTTTTGTGATTTACACCAAATACGAATGTTGCATCCGGCTCTTTTGCAGGTGCAGATATGACAACTCTTTTGGCACCGGCTTCAAGATGCTTTCCTGCTCCTTCTCTATCTCTGAATATTCCGGTGGCTTCAAGGACAATATCAACTTCAAGTTCTTCCCATGGAAGTTTTGACGGGTCTTTCTCCGCATATACGGTTATTGCCTTTCCGTTTATGATAAGTTTACTCCCATCTACCGCAACAGTTCCGGGAAATTTTCTGTGAACGGAGTCATACTTTAAGAGATGACCGAGAGTTTTTGCATCTGTTAAATCATTAATGGCAACGATTTCTATCTCTTCATCTCCAAGAATTGCTCTGTGGAAACATCTTCCTATTCTTCCGTATCCGTTGATGGCAACTTTCACACTCATATTTCCTCCGTTAAAAAGTTTATTTCTAACAGTTAAATGATAAACTTTATTTTAAAGCTTTACAATTGAAGGAGTGTTTGAGTAATGGTAGTTAAAACAGTTGTTTCCGTCGTTTTGGGAGCGCTCTTTTTTCTCTATTTTTATCTGAAATTAAAAAAAGCGGAAACTATAAGAAATGAATTATCCGAGCTTTTGTCCGTAACTTCTTCGGATTGGGAAGCTATTCTCTCTTCTTTGAAAAGGGAGATAAAAGAAAAAAAGCAAAAAGATAATATCCACCTTTTATCGCAGGCTTTGAATCTTTTAAATGAAGGATTGGTTATCATGTCTCCTTCCGGTAAGCTCATATACACCAATCGTTTTGCAAGAGAGCTTCTTGATATAGGAAAGAAAGGTTACAAAGATAAATATTTTTATCAGGCTATCAGTGACCTTGATGTTATAACGTTTATAAATGAAAACTTTAATGGAGATTATAATGTATGGGAGAGTAAGAAGATAAAAAATCGGTATGTTCAATTGGTTTTTGCTTCCGATATAAACGAAAAGGTTCTGCTTCTCAGAGATCTTACTCAAATTAAACGGTATGAGAACTTAAAGAAAGATTTTATAGCTAATGTATCTCACGAACTTAAAACACCGGTTGCAACGTTGAAACTTTTGCTTGAGACTTTGGAGGATGAGTGTGAAGAAAATAATCAGGCGAAAGAGTTTATACTTAAAGCCCAGGATAGAATAAAGCATATGGAACAGTTAATTCAGGATCTTATAACTTTAACAATGCTTGAGACGAGTAAAGGTTTGCTTTTTGAAAACAGGAAAATAAATCTCTCTTCTCTTATTGAGAAAATAGCAGATGAAACTTCCGTAATAGCTAAAAATAAAAACATACAAGTTGTCTCTTATCTTCCTGAATCTCTTGAGGTTTTCGGAGATGAACGGCTTTTCCATTTTGTGTTTAAAAACCTTATAGATAATGCTATTAAGTATAATCACAATGGCGGCAAAGTTGAAATTAGGTATTCAACATTACCTAAGGAGCAGGTTGTTTCGGTTTGCGATACGGGTCCCGGTATTCCAAAATCTCATCTCCCTTTTATTTTCGAGAGGTTTTATAGGGTAGATAAGTCCCGTTCCCGGAAGTTGGGAGGGACGGGGCTTGGTCTTTCTATAGTTAAGTTAGCCATTGAAAAGCTTAACGGGAAAGTAGATGTAGAAAGTGAAGTTGGAAAGGGGACATGTTTTAAAGTGTATCTTCCTTATGGCTAAGATTATGCTATTATTTGAGTTGTTGTTTTCAATTTTTGACTTAGGAGGTTTTGCTTGAAAAGAGTTTTTATTTCCGTTCTCCTTGCTGTTTTTTTCGTGATTAACGGTTTTGCGGCGTCTAACAGTACTATGGGGACTGTGAAAGTTAAATCTGATTCGATTATAAAAGAGATTAAAATAGAAGGAAACAGTTATCTTCCCGAGGAAACGATAGTTTACAAAATCTCTCTTAAGCCGGGAGATATGTTTGATAAAGGTAAAGTTACCGAAGATATAAAGAAGTTATATTCTCTCGGTTATTACGAAACCGTAAAAGTGTTTGCCGATGAAACGTCCGATGGACTTGTTCTTAAATATGTTCTTGTGGAAAAACCGAAAGTTTCATCTGTTCGGTTTGAAGGAAATAAGGAGATTTCAATAGATAAAATTAAGAAGAAAACAGGTTTCGAAGAAGGGAGTTTTGTAGATAAGGTTCTTTCTTATGAGAAGCTTAACGATTTGAAAGAAAAGATAGAAAAGCATTATAACGAGAAAGGTTATATAAATGCGAAAGTTTCTTATACCGTGGAGAAGGTAGCACCAAAAAAAGTTAAAGTCGTTTTCAAGATAGATGAAGGAAAAAAGGCTTATGTTTGCAAAATAAAAATTATAGGTAATAAGGTTCTAAAAGCTGGCAAGATAAAAGATATCTTATTAACAAAAGAGCCCTCCTTCTGGCGTTTTAGATTCCATCCGTCTCTTATTAAAGAAAATCTTGAGAAAGATAGAGAAAAGATAGTTAAGTTATATAAAAATAAGGGTTACATTGAGATTAAGGTTGGAAAGCCGGAAGTTAAAAAACTTGACGGATGTTATGAGGTTGTTTATCCAATAGAGCATGAAGGTCCTTTATATAAAATCGGTAAGGTTGATATAGAAGGGAATAAGATGTTTACGAAAGAGAAACTGCTTTCCCTTGTGCCTTCTTTAAAGCCGGGGAATCCTTATAATTCCGAACTTCCGACCGAGTTTATAGTTAAAGTGTCTAAAGAGTATGGAAAATTGGGATTTATTTTCGTATCGGTTCAGCCGGAAGTTAACGTGGATAGGGAGAATCACACGGTTGACTTTCTGTTTCGGGTAGAGGAAGGAGAAAGAGCAAAAATAAGAGATATCAACATCAAAGGAAATTTTGATAGTAGAGACAGGACAGTCAGGAGGGAGCTTGATATTTACGAGACAGGTTTGTTTAAAACGGATAGTTTGGAACGTTCGGTAAGAAGGCTTTACAACACCGGTTATTATGATGAAGTAAATATAAAACCTAAAATAGTAGGGAAAAATCTTCTGGATGTTAATCTTGACCTAAAGGAGCGGTTAACAGGTATGTTTTCCCTAGGTCTTGGTTATAGTTCTACAACAAATCTAACAGCTATGGTTTCTCTTAGAAAAGGAAATCTTTTCGGGACCGGGGATACGATTTCTCTTTCGGGGCAATTCGGTTCCAAGGTTAACTATTATGATATAGGGTATAGTCATAAATGGTGGCTTGATAAGCCGCAAACCCTTGGGATTAGAGTTTTTAATCATAAAAATGAATATACAACCTACACGAGCTTGAAGAAAGGATTTTCTGTTAATCTTTCCAGAAGAATAGCTAAGGATTGGAACATAGGCTTGGGATATACTTTGGCTAAAACAACCATAAGTGATATCGATTCAAATGCTACAACTATCGTTAAGGATGAAGAGGGGACTTCGACGGTAGGCCTTATCTCCTCCCGGGTAACGTTGGATCTTAGAGACAATAGATTTCTTCCTCATAGAGGGTTAATGTTTTCAACTTCAACGAAATTTGCAGGAAAAACATTTGGTGGTGATGATAATTTTTATGTTGTAGTTGCGGATATTTCCCGCCATTTTTATCTGGATGATATAACTGAAAGGTACAGAATTCCGGTTGTTGTTTCCGGACATATAAAAGCCGGAATTGCAAATACTTATGGAGATACGGAAGTTGTCCCTATAGACTACAGGTTCTTTGTCGGTGGAGATACTACTGTTAGGGGATTCAGGTGGGGAGAAGCCGGGCCCGTTGATGCTAATGGAGATCCTGAAGGTGCAAACAGGGAGCTTGTTGCTAATTTGGAGATTGGATATGATATTTCCAGGAATTTGAGACTTATCGGTTTCTTTGATATAGGTGCCGGTTGGTGGAATGAGATAGATTTTTCTACGTTGAGGAAGGCAGCGGGATTTGGTATGAGAGTTTTAACACCTGTTGGACCTATAAGGCTTGATATAGGTTACAAGCTTGATAAGAAGCCGGAAGAAACCGCTTCTGAGTGGCATTTTGGACTTGGGACCTATTTTTAAATTAAACTTTTTACGGAGGAGATGTTATGAAAAAATTCCTGATTGGTATTGCTCTTGCGGGAGCTTGTGTTGTGTCTGTTCCTACTATTGCACAAGGAGAATCTTTTGCGGTTTACTACATAGATATGCAGGAGATAATAACCCTTTCTCCTCAGGGTAAAAAAGCCAAACATGAACTCGAATTAAAGATAAAAGCTGCGGAGAATAAACTTAAAAAGTTAGCCGATGGTATCAATAAGTTAAAAAAGGAGCTTTCTTCACCTTTATTGAATCAGAAAACCAAGAAACAGAAAGAGAATGAACTTCAAATGAAAATAATGGAATTTAGGCAAGTTAAGCAGGAGAGTGAGCAGAAGATTGCCGAGTTTCAAAAAAAACTAACTGCTACGATTGTGGAAAAGGTTTTTAAAATTGTCGGGAATTATAGAAAGGAACATAAACTTCCGATGGTTGTAGAGAAAAACGAAGGAGGCATTATCTCTGCAAATCCCAAGTATGATATAACTAAAAACATATTGAAAATTTTGAATAAACAGGGAAAATAGTATGGCAATAACGGTTAAAGAGTTAGCTAAACTTATTGGGGCCAAAATTAGGGGAAATCCTGATTTGGAGATTGTAGGAGTTGATGAGATACAGTTTGCCAAGGAGGGGGATTTATCCTTTCTTTCAAATCCGAGATATGAAAAATTTTTAAAAACGACAAGAGCTTCAGCTGTAATAGTAGGGAAGGAGTACGATACTTCTTTAACGCAGCTTGTATGTGAAGAGCCGTATGTTGCTTTTGCCAAATCGGTAGCGTTTTTATTTGAGGAGAAATTTCCTGATGATTATCTATCTCCTGAAGCCACGGTAGGAGAAGGGACATCTATTGGCGAAAAAGTTTATATAGGGGATAATGTTGTTGTAGGAAAATGCTGTAAAATAGGAAGCGGAGTTAAGCTTTTTCCGGGGACGTTTATTGGCGATGAAGCCGAAATAGGGGATAACACGGTTATATTTGCCAATGTTTCCATTTATGAAAGAACGAAAATAGGAAAGAGAGTAAGAATTCATAGTGGAGCAGTTATCGGTTCCGATGGATTTGGTTATGCGTTTAGTAAAAGTGAAATGAAGATATATAAAGTGCCTCAGATAGGAAGAGTGGTTATAGGGGATGATGTTGAGATTGGAGCGAATGCTACTATAGATAGAGGTACCATAGGCGAAACGGTTATAGGTGCCGGTACTAAGGTGGATAATCTTGTTCAGATAGGTCACAATGTAAAGATAGGGGAAAACTGTTTTATTGTTTCTCAGGTCGGTATTTCCGGTTCAACAAAGATTGGTGATAATGTAACTCTTGCCGGGCAGGTTGGAGTTGCGGGACATATTGAGGTAGGAAGCAATATAACGGTTGGTGCTAAGGCAGGTGTTACGAAATCCCTTAAAACTCCCGGTGTTTATGCCGGATTTCCCGTTAAGGAATATAAAGTTTGGAGAAGGACGGAAGTACTTATAAGCAGACTTCCTGAAATTTATGAAAAGATAAAAAAGCTACTTTCGGGAAGTAAAAATTGAAAATAGCACATCTGTCGGACAATCATCTTGGTTATTCTCAGTATAATCTTGTCGAAAGGAAGAAAGATTTTGTTAAAGCCTTTGAACAGGCAGTTGATAGGATTATAGAAGAGGATGCGGAAATTGTTCTTCATACAGGGGATCTTTTTGAATCTTCGCAGCCGGATATGAGTTCTCTTTCCATAGTTATAAAAGCTTTTAAAAAGTTAAAGGAGAATGGAATTCCCGTTGTTGCCATTTTAGGGAATCACGATAGAGTTTTAAGAAAAGGGAAATTGCCTCCCCATAAAATTCTTGAAGAGCTGGGGCTTTTAACGCTTATTACAGGTGGAACCGGTGTCGGAAGTAGAGTTGTTAAAGATCTGTTTATTGCAGGTATCGATTTTATGCCGAAGCCATATATAGAGCATCTTTTACAGGAACGTGTTTTTGAAAAACTTTCCGAAAAGGCTTCAGCTTATTCCTCTTCTTTGTTTATGTTCCATCAGGCTTTGGATATCTATCTTCCCTATGAAAACGCTTTTGAACTGAGTTTTTCCGATTTACCTACCGGGTTTTCCTATTATGGAGGGGGGCATATTCACATATTTGCAAAGGAGAAAATAGGGGAGGGATTTTTCAGTTATGCCGGAGCAACGGAATATAGGAGTGTGAAAGAAGCTGCTCTAAGAAATAGAGGATTAAATATATTTGATATTTCTGAGAAAACTTTAAAAAGGGTAAAGCTTGATAATTTAAGAGAGTTTTATCAGTTCGATATTCGTGAAGGGGAAGAGGCAAAACTTGAGTATATTTACGAAGAGATTGCAGAGAGTTCAATACCTCCGGTTGTTACACTCCGTTATATTTATGAAAAAAAGCCGTTCTATCCGAATGAGGAGATTTTTAAGAGGTTAAAGGATATTTGTTTGATTGTTAGAGTGCTTCAGCGAGAAGTTTTGGAAGAAGAAAATAGATGTTTTTCAAGTGAAACCGTTTCTGTTGAAAAGGTAGTGGGCGATTATTTTTCAAAACATAAAAAGATTGTTGGGAATCTTGCTGTTGAGCTTGCCACCTCTTCTTCCGAACAAACAGAAGAAATCCTGGTTAATTTTTTAAAGGAGAAGATGTCATTGGAGTTGGACTTTTAGCATTTTTGAGAGATATTGTTCTTGATATTCTTTCTCCCGAATATTGTTCTGTTTGCGGAAAGTTTCTTTTTTCAAATCATAAAAAAGTAGCGTGCGGTTCATGTTGTAAACTTTATTTTAAACCTTTTATAGGTGCTAAATGCAAGGTTTGCGGTTACCCTCTCTCTTTATCTCCCGGTTGTGAACCTCTATGTCGTTACTGTTTTGAAGGCAGGGTTTTTTCTTTTGATAACTATTCCTATTTCGGTTTGTACGAAGGGCTGATAGAGGTGGCTATAAAGAAGTTGAAAATAGATGGAAGAAAAGATGTGGCTCAGGTTATAGGAGGAGAGATATCTTTTTATTTGAGGAGATTTTTAAATGAAAATGGAGTTAAGCTTTTAACCTTTGTTCCCGCCCATAAAGAGGAAAAGGAGATGCGAGGGTTCAATCAATGCGAGATGATTCTTGAATTTTCTTCTCTTCCTTTTGTTTCTATTCTTGAGAAGATGTTTCACGGTAAAAAACAGGCGGTTCTTGGACGAAAGGGTAGAAAAATTAACGTTAAAGGATTATTTAAGGTAAAAGAAGGGGTTGATTTGTCTGGAAAAAATGTTTGTATTTTTGATGATATATTTACAACCGGAAGTACTGTTAACGAGGTAGCAACTGTTTTAAAAGAGGCAGGTGCACATGAGGTTTCTGTTTTTACGGTAGCAAGAAGTGTTAGTGTAAAATGAGTAATGGTTGAAGTCCGGTACGGTATAATTATAAAGAAAGTTTTGCCGGTTCCGTTTATATTCTTTTTTTCCCATGATATAGTTATATGTGATTGCCGTATAAAAAAGGAGGTTGTGTGGGAAAGTTTATTAAAGAGATAAAAGAGTTTGAAGAATTTTTGAAAGAACAGCGGGAGAACAGAAAAAAGGTTGTTTTTACTAACGGTTGTTTTGATATTATTCATGCTGGACATGTTGATTATCTTGAAAAAGCGAAAAGTTTTGGGGATATACTGATTATAGGAGTTAACAGTGATAGCTCCATAAAGCGAATAAAAGGGGAAAATAGACCTATAGTTTCTCAAAAGTTTAGAATAAGGGCCTTACTCGGATTAAAAGTTGTGGATGCTGTTGTTCTTTTTGATGAGGATACTCCTTTAAATCTTATCAGGTTAGTAAAGCCGGATGTTCTCGTAAAGGGAGCTGATTGGCCCGTAGAGAAAATTATAGGAAGGGAGTATGCCGACAAAGTTGAACGTATAGATTTTGTTTATGAGATATCTACTTCAAAGATTATAGAGAGAATTGTTGAAACCTATTGTGGGGATATTAAATCTTAGTTGAAATATAGATAGATGGAGGTTAAAGATGGCAGAATTAACTGAAAAAGAGAGTATTGTTCTTGAAGCTATGAAAAATGCCGGGAAACCGGTTCGTCCCGGAGATTTGGCTAAAATAGTAGGACTTGAGAGTAAAGAGGTATCAAAAATAATAAAATCTCTTAGAGAGAAAGGTTTGGCTCATTCCCCGAAACGTTGCTATTACGCTCCTGGGGATGGAGAAGTTTAACTTTTTTTATTTTGCGGGGGATTTTTAAATTTAAAGCTGTTTCGGAAAGATTTTTTTAGTCATGTTTTAGTAATTGGATGCAAGTTTGTCTGCGGTTTTTTATAAGGTTGGGAGGGTCTTTTAAAAGGGGATCTCTGAAAGGGACGGTTGTTATAACAGTTTGAAATTTTTCTTTGAGATGAGGAGTTGTTTCTCCTCCTTTTATTCCTACGGTGCTTTTACTTTTTCTTCCCAGGGCAACTCCTTCTTTTACTCCAAAATTTGCCATGTGAAGAGCTTTTCTTATGGGGCTTGCACATGAGTATGTTGCTATTATTCCATTTCGGATGGTCATGGAAGAGACAAGTTTGAAAAAATCGTAGCTCCACAGTTCGGGATTTACTTTTGGAGAGAAAGGGTCGTGAAACACTGCATCAAAACTTTCTATATATTTGGTATGGATTTTTTGCAGTATTTTTCTTCCGTCTCCTATGAAAATCTTTATTTTGAGATAGTTATCGGCATGGTTAAGAGTTAAAAATTCTTGTTCATATTTTCTGTTTAACAGTAGATTTCTAAAAATAGGTTTTAGGTAGTTTAATTCTTTCCAGTTGGTAAAATAGCTGTATTTTATAACTTCAATCTCTTTTTCAAAAGAAAGTATTAGGAGTTTTGCGTTACGGTTCTCTTTTTTTGCTGTGTGAATTGCCATTAGAGAGTTAAATCCGAGGCCGAAGCAGATATCAAGAATTTTTACTTCCCGAGTTTTACTCTTCTCAACTATTTTCGTTGGTTTTATGAATTTTTCCGTTGCTTCCAGGAATGCACCTGCGCTGATAGAGTGGAACGGCTCTCCGTACTTTTGTGAAAAGAAAGTGGGAGAGCCGTCGGCTGTTAGAATCTTTTCTATCATTTTGCCGGAGTAGTCTTTTCCTTTGGTTTTTTGTTCTTTTTCTTATGAAGTGCAACATCAAACACTTTTTCAACTCTATCCACAAAAAGAAGGTTTAGCTCTTTTTTAGCTTCTTCGGGAAGTTCTTCCATCACTTCCGCTTTGTTTTTTGCGGGAACAATTACGGTTTTTACTCCGTATCTAAGGGCGGCAAGTATTTTTTCTTTCAATCCGCCTACAGGGAGAACTTTGCCTCCTAATGTTATTTCTCCTGTCATAGCAACGTCTTTTTTTACTTTCCTTTCTGTTAGAGCCGATAGCATTGTTGTTGCTATTGTTATTCCAGCGGAGGGTCCGTCTTTCGGTATGGCACCTGCAGGGACATGGACGTGGATATCTATTTTTGAAAATTCCTTATCTATTCCGTAATTGTCTGCGTGGGTTCTTATGAATCCAAGTGCTGCTTGGGCGGATTCTTTCATTACGTCTCCGAGTCTTCCTGTAAGTATTAGTTTGCCGGACCCCGGCGTTACGATGGCTTCAACGAAAAGAACATCTCCTCCTGCTGCAGTCCAAGCAAGTC
>JALSLT010000055.1 GCA_026988135.1 Desulfurobacterium sp. | reverse complement strand
CCCAAAGCCTATTGAAAATGTTTCTACTTTTACGTTGAAAAATTTAGCGGCCAAGAAGTGTCCTGCTTCATGAATCGTTATTAAAATTCCAATGGCTATTATGAAAGCCACTATTGTTATCATTTACTTTCCTCCTTTATCTAAATACTATCTCTTTTAGAGCTTCTTCCGGTTTTTTTATGCCGGCTTTAATGTTAAATTCCGTTTCATGGAGTTTTTTAAGTGTGATATACAATTTTTTTATCGGGATGTTTTGCGTAAGATTAATGTATTCCTTTATTACGTTTTGCGGTAGTCTGATTTTTTTTCCTCTTTTAATATCTGTTATTTGCCTTACTTGTGTTTGAAGTAAAGCTAAAAAACTTAAAGGTTCGATTCCTTCTGTAAACAAAATCTCCAAATTTTCAAGGTATCTCTTTTTCTCATTTTTCAGTATAAATTTTATTAGTGAAAATATATCGGTTGTTTTTGATGCGAACAGAAGTTCCGATACGGTTTCTTTCGTTAGTTTTCCGGGAAAGCAGATAAGTTTATCCGTTTCAACTTTTAAAATTTGAAGGTCGGTTCCCACCGTATCTATGATGAATATTATCGTTTCGTTATCTATCTCTTTTCCGGCGGATTTGAATTTCTTTTTGATAATTTGCAGTACTTTATTTTTTGAAAATTTTGTAACTTCTATGATTAAATCTGCATTTTCCTGTATTTTTTTAAACAGTTCGGTCTTTAAAACTTTCCAGTCCAGTTTTGTTTCTGAGATAAGTAGATATTTCTCTTTTTCTTTTAAAAATTTCACGAAACGTTCTTTGTCGGCTTTTTTTCTCAATTTACTGTTTATAAGGTTTAGGTTCCTTACTATTATAAAGGGCTCTTTCTTTGAAAATAATCCGTGTGACACTCCGATTTCAAGGTTTTTCAAAAAGTTTTCATCGTTAATGTCTGTAATATTAACATCAAATTTCTCCTTAAAAGCTTTGATAATTTGTCCTGTTAAATAGACTTCTTCTCCGTACAAAAAAAGCTTACTGCTTTTTATTTTTCCGCTTTTAAAGTTTTTTATAAATTCTGCGCCGGATAGTTTAGTCATTTTTTATTTTTACCATGATGATAGATTTTGGTTCTGTGGGACAGGAATTTATACATCTTCCGCAACCCTTACACTCTATCGGATTAAATTCAGGGTAGTTTCTATCTCTTAAAGTTATGGCTTTATCAATGTTTGGGCAGCTCCAGTAACAGGAAAGACAAAACATATCTTTGAATGCTACACATTTGTCTTTCAGGAGTTTTGCCACAAGTTTGAATTTTTCCAGATTTTCTTTTTCTAATGCATTGGAGGGGCACGCTTCTATACAGCTATAACACTGTTCACAGTAGTTGTTGTCAAAGTTCATTACAGGTATGTCAAGAAGTATAGGATTTAGTTTTTTGTGTTTTTCTAAAACTCCTGATTTGCATTTATCAACACATTTCCCACATTTTTCACATAGAGCGGTAAATCTATCTTCGTTGTCGCTTCCCGGGGGAAATACAACATTATCGGTTGTTTTTGAGATTTCGTATGCGAATTCTGCAGCCGCTTTTGTAATGGATGAAAAAATATCTTTAAAAAAACGTCTTCTGTCGGTCATGGAAGTGTTCCTCTTTTCACTCTTCTGTAAATTATAAATCCGCCTACAAGTAAAGCTCCTGATACTGTAAATATAAGATTTAAATTGTGCTGCACAAAATCGGTAATCTCTTTTCCGTAGAAATAAAATAGAGCAGCTTCCGCAAAAAATCTTAAACCTCTACCTATTATTGAAAAGATGATAAGTTTTGAAAGACTTGCGTATAAAACTCCAGAAGTTATTGTGAATACTTTATAAGGAAGCGGAGTAAACCCGGCGGTTAGTATAATCATGCTTTCATAAGCTTTAAATAGCCGGTGAACTTTATTGACCTTTTCTTTTCCAAAGAACTTTACTGCAAGGGGTTTTCCACCTTTGTAACCTATAAAGTATCCGACAACACCTCCGAGCATTGAAAAAACAGTTGTAATTGCTGCGTAGAAAAACGCTTTTTCTGGATTTGTTGCACATAAGGTTATGAGAAGAACATCAGGAGGTATAGGAAAAAATATTGCTTCTATAAAGCTGTTAAATGCAAGTCCTGCGGCACCGTATTTTAAGGCAAACTCCTGCCAGAAAGATGGGTTTAAAAAATCCATAAACTTCTCCAAATTTTAATTATGAGTTTGAAAGTTATGAATTTTCATCTACAAATAAAAGTTTACTATAAAAAAAAGAGTTTGGGTGATTAAACCCAAACTCTTTTGAGGTTAAAAAGCAATTTTTGTTATTGTTCCATTATGAAATTTATAAAAACGTATTACTCACAATATATATTTACACTACTATCGTATTCCCACATTGCTCCTGTAATATAATCTGTTGTAGAGCCCCATACTCCGCCTGACAAAAGGTTACCTAAAAACATATTGTTTAGCTTTTTAGGTAATACTACTTTTTTCTGATTGCATGTTTCATCTTTAACAATAATAACTTTATCCTTCTTTTCCCTCTTTACTGAGATAACAGCTGGTGTTTCTGCTGTTTGTCCATCTACCTCAAACTTGACATTAGGTTTTCCTGATGAAGTTACATTGATTTTTTGAGTTTCTCCTGACATTATAGTAGCACATCCGGACACTAAAGGAATTAGGCCAATGATACATAAGCAGAGTTTTCTTTTCATTTCTCCCTCCCTAGTTCTATTAAAGTATTTCAATAAAAGTATATCATTTTTTTTGATAATGTACAATATCGCGTAAACAGAAAATAGAGTATCCTCGGAAACTCGAGAGAAGATATTCCGTTATAATGCTCGATGATATGGGGCTATCTGTTAGAAGGGATACTGTTGAAAAGGAAGTTGTCCTGTTTGTTCTTGTTATAGATGAGGAATGATATAGGGGATACTTGATTTGAAATCAATCCATCATAGGGAGCGCAGAGCTGGTTAGAGATGATAAAAGGACTTTGTGACCATGGAGTAAGAGAAATTCTCCTTATTGTAGCAGATGGAACTGTTGGACTTGAAGATAGGATAAAGGAGTACTTTTCGAAAGCTGATTTTCAATCGTGTGTTATTTACAAGGTTAGGAATACTTTGAGCAAAGTTCGAGCTAAGGACAGGAAGAAAGCGGCGAAAGACCTGAAAAGGATATATCAAGTCTCTACGGAAGAGGATGCGCTAATGGGTTTTGGAAATTTTAAGGAAAAATGGAGAGGAGAGTATCCGAAGGTAGTAAAGTCCTGGGAACAGGAGCTTATAAAGCTCCTTACATTTTTTAAATATCCTGAATCTATAAAGAGGGTGATATACACGACGAATTTGATAGAGATGACGGTAAAGGAGATTAGGAGGATAGTTAAGGTTATAGGAGCTTTACCGTCTTTAGATGCTGCCGTTAAGTTTGTTTATCTCAGGGTAGTAATGTTAAATGATAGGATAGTAAATAGGTTTTTAGAAGCCCGGGAGGATATTCAGGAGATGTTTTCCATGAGGTACTTCTGATGGTTTACACAAAATTATTGATACAACCAATTTAAAAAAAATTGATGGGAAAATATAGAAATGAAAATGCTTAAAAAAGTATATCTCTTTTTACTTTTAAATATTTTATTTGTTATTTTATCGCAAACATCATTTGCTGCAGTATGCAATGACACTTGCAAAACTTTAAAGGAAATAGCTTTAAAAGAGCGTTTATATGAAGATGATATATGGAAGGCTTTATTACATGTATCATCTTCCGGAAAAAGCTTTATAGATGATCCTAAATTTCTTTTAAGCTATGGAAATTTCAGTTTAAAAAATGAACTCTTAAAAACAATAGAATCCTTTTATAAAATGACAAATGATGAAGATTCTTCCATATGTAAGTTTCCTGCGAGGTTTTTATGGATAAAAAGGAAACTTAACCTTAGTGATAAAGATTTTCCTTATGTTAAGTGTAAAAGTTTGGAGGAGTATTTTGAAAAAGCTCCGGCTGACGAAATATCATTAATTTTCTCTTCGGAAGATATTGGTAATCCTACAACTATGTTAGGTCACTTATCATTAAAGTTCAAAGGAAAAAATTATTTAGGGAGAACCGTAGAGCATGCCGTGTCTTTTTATACTGTTATAGATACTTCGAACCCTTTTAAATTATTGGAAGAAAGTTTATTTACTGGAATGCCCGGTTTATTTTCTTTGGAGCCTTTCAAAAAGCAGCTTGATAATTATATATATGTTGAAAATAGGAGTGTATGGGAATTTAAATTAAATTTAAATGAGTTTTCCAGGAAACTCGTTTATTACCATGTATGGGAGCTTAAAGATGTAAAGCAAACATACTATTATACTAATTATAACTGCGCTACTGTTATTTACTATCTGATTGCATTAGCTAAACCTGAAGAGTTCAAGGGGAAATATCTATTCATAACTCCGAAATCGGTTATAAGATTTGCAAAAGAACATTCTTTGATTAAAAAAGAAATATTTTATCCAAGCTTGGAATGGCAATTTAGAATGATGGAATATTCTTTGGAAAGTAATGAGAAAAGGCTGGTTAAGGACATAATATCTGGTAATTTTTTGTTGATTGGTAAAATCCAAAATAATGATAGAGGATTTTTGATTTTGGAGTTTCTGAGATCCTATGTAAGTTTTCTGTACTATATAGAAAATAGTATTTCTGAAGAATTTTACAAAACGATAGTTGGTTTAATTAAGGAGAAAGAAAAAAATGCTCAAATTTATTCGCTTGATTTACCAGAAAGGGCAATAAGTTTTTCTTACAAAGGAAGTTCTCAAGCTTCAGTCGGATTTGTTTTTGAGGGGGAAAAACCTTATTTCTATTTTAGGTTTATGCCAATATCTCATACTTTGTTAGATAATGTACTTTATTCTTTATCAAAAACTTCTTTGAAAATCGGGGAATTTGCTTTAAGTATGGATTATAAATATCCTTTCCATGTTAAATTACTATGGTTGGATTTTTATAATATAGAAAGCATAAAACCAATATCTTCTTTTTCTAAAAAATTTTCCTATAAAGTTAGACTGGGAATAGAAAAACATTTTAATAAAGAATTTGAAAGATATAATGCTTTATTTTTTTCAGGAGCTATAGGTGTTTCTTCTGAGATTAGTAAAGATGTTATTCCGTATTTTTTCTTAAATTCTTGTATCGCGTATGGGAATGATAACTTATATTTTTATATTTCTCCTGAGGTAGGAGTTATGTTGTATGAGCTTTTTAATATGAAAACACTTTTTGCCTATAAACAAGTAATATATAATGTAAATTATCTGAATAATTTTAAAATACTATCATTAAAGCAAGTTTTGTTTTCTGATGAGAATATTAGTATTGGCTTTAATCTGAGTTATAAGGGTTATATGGAAAAATCAGAAAAAAGTTATATTTTGGAACTAACCTATTATTTTTAATGGAGCTATTGCTATTCTACCTTATTCAATTTGTAAGATATGAAAATAGTTATTTTTATATCATCTTTCTTTATTTCTTCGGGAAAGGGTGGAAATTTGCTTTTTTTCGCAGTTTCAATGGCGTTTTTGTCAAGTATGGGAAATCCTGAAGATTCCGCTATTTTTATCTTTTCAACGTTTCCGTTTCTGTTTATTGTAAGGAGAAGTTTAACGGTTCCCTGAATGCCCATCTCTTTTGCCAATTCCGGGTATTGTTTGTTTTTATCAAGTGAGCTGATTACCTTTTTTATATACATGCTTTTCCAGTTTAAAAAGGAGAAAATGGAACCGCTTCCGGTAGATTCTTTATTTTCTTCCTTTTTTAGCTCGGAATGTGAAATGCTATTCCTTTTATTTATACTTTCTGTCTTTTGTTCTTTTTTCTCTATATATTCTGATTTTTTATCGGTATTTTTTGCTTTTGTCTGTTTTTTTGTAGTTAAATCCTGAGTTTTTTGTTGATTTTCGTTTTTGTTTTTTGTATGGGCTGTTCTTTTTTTATTTTTTACTTTATCGCTGTTCTTTTCTCTTCTTTTTAGAGGTTTAGTTTCGGATTTATTTTCTCTTTTTTGTTTCCTGGTGGCTTGTTTTTTTATACTGCCAGCTCTCTGTTTTATTTTTATACCTATTTTGCTTTGTCCCCCTTTTAGAGAAATAGGATTACCTGACAGGTTCCTGTTGGTATCTATAAACTTCAAAATCAGGAAATGAATCACGAAAGAGAGTAGTAATGTAAAAATTAAGATTCTATTTTTTGATGGTAAGAAGATTGACATTATCGATGCCTGCCTCTTTCAGTTTGTCAAGAACTTTCATGAATAATTCATAATCTACTTTTTTGTCGCCTGCTATGTCCACTTCGGCTGTTTTAGGGAGTTTTGAAAGTTGGGTTAATGTTGTTTCTTTACGGTTTAGAACTATTGTTCCGTCTGGCTTTATCTCTAGGAGGAAGGCTTTTCTATCCGTTTTTCTTTCTTTTCCCGTTTCTGTTACAGGCAAGGAAACGTCAATTTGATGTTTCTGATAGGTGTTTGTTAGAAGAAAAAAGATGAGAAGCAGGAACACCATATCAACAAGAGGTGCTATATCAAGTATTGATTCATCATTTCTCTTTTTTCTGAACTCTATCACCGTAAACCTCTATAAGCACCTCTTCCATATCTTCTTTAAGGGCAAGTTCTATTTTGTCGATGATTCCGGATAGGTAAAAGTAGCCAAAATAAGCCGGAATAGCAACACACAACCCTTCTGCTGTTGTTAAAAGAGCTGTCCAGATACCGTCAGCCAGTTGTGCCGGATTAACACTGTAACTGCTTCCGGCTACGTTATGGAAAGCTTTTATCATTCCTATTACTGTTCCAAGAAGACCAAGAAGAGGGGCAATTGAAGAAGCGAGTTTTATAAAACCCACTCTTCGTTCACACTCTGAGATAATTTTTGCTCCTTTTATGCTAAAGAGATTTTCTATAATTTCGGGATTTCTGTTTTCTATCTTTAAGGCAGCTTTCAAAAGTTCTTGCTTGAATCCCTTCTTTTTCACTTTTCTGTAAAACTTATTTAGTATAATGGCCCTTTCCAGAAAAACCCCAAAAGTAACTACCGAGAGTAGTAATAGGATATAGCCTATAAATCCGCTTTTTGCCAGTAATTCCATTTACTCTCCGTTTTTTAGCATCTCTTTAATTTTTTCCGTTTCTCTTTCCGGAGGGACAAGGAGAACAGGAATATCGGCATCATCTGTTACTTTTTGTGCTACACTTCCGAACCAGAAGAGGTTGTATTTCATTCTTTCCTCTTCATGTGTTCCTATGATGCCCATGGCTAATAGGTTTGCATTTTCTTCTTGGGCGGCTTCAAGTATGGCATCGGCCGGTTCCTGGTGTTCAATCAGTTTATAGGTGGCTTCTTTGATGCCGGCTGTTTTAAGTTGTTCTACGATTTTCTGAAGTTTTTCTTCCACTTCCACTTTTTTATCTTTATCTTTAAGCACGTGACTTACTACGATTTTTTCTATTAACGGTTTGAATTTAAGTATGTATTCCAATGTTCTGAAAGAGTTTTTCGATAGGTCTGTTGCAACTTCTATTTTCTCAAAAATAGAAATTTTTTCATGTTCTTTAAAGGTTGATGGGAATACGAGAACGGGGAAAGCCGTTACTTTTAAAAAAGTAAGAGCTGTTGAGCCAAGGCCGCTGAAAAGGATTCCGAGAAAACTTTTTCTTTTTTTATGTCCTAATATTACAAGCTCTACATCTTCTTTAATAGCCGTTTCAAGGATTTTTTCAACCGCTTTCCCAAGTTTAACATAATATTTTGCTTTTACTCCGTATTCTTCAAGAAGTAACTGCCACTTTCTAAAACCTTCTTCCGCCCTTTTTTTCTCCTTCTCAAGTTCACTTTCGAGTAGTTCTCCGGTTTTAGGTACTATGACTTTTTCAAGTTCCACGACGTACAGAAAAATAACTTCCTCAAGGCCAGTTTCTTTTAGTTTGATTATCTCCTTTAATATTCCAAATGAGAACTTTTCAAATGTTGTCGGAAAAAGCACTTTCATTATAGCCCCCCTATAAAGTTTTAAACCGCATTTATTCTATCAAATGTTTTAACGTTTTCGGCGATTTCTCTTGCCCGTTTTATCGATGATTGACGAAAGGTTATTTTAAATATTTTTCCGTTAACTTCTATTTTCCCCAAGTTGCCTTTTATAGCATTATGGGGGCAAACCTTTACACAAACTCCACAGTACATACAGAATGGAAGGAACCCTTCAGATTTGAGAAAAGCTTTTGCAGGACAGTGTTCTTCTACTAAACATGGAGAGCAATTTTTGCAACTGCTTACGGAATAGATAAAACTTTCATCAAATTTCCATACATCACTGTAAGTTTTATTACATATAACCTTTCTCCCGACAACATCTGCTATCGGAAGAGTTATTTTGCCGTTAGTTTTTGAAATTATATTTTTATACTGTTGATGGGATATTTTCCTTTTTATTCCAAGGCCTAGGTAATATTCTGTTCCTCCACCTGTTTTAAATATACCAAAGTATCTTTTTTTTACCTTTTTAAGGTCGCATATGACTGCTATGTTCGGTTTGTTTGTGTTGCTTCTTGTACCTTCTCCTATTACGATACCGGTTGTTCCCGCTATGAATATTTTCTCTCCCGGCTCAATTTTAAAGTGAACGTGCGGATTAAGAGTTCCGCATCCCGAGAATGTTACATCTCCCGGGTTTAATTTGTCAGCTGCAAATATTGTTTTTACGGGTTTTTTTGATGTGAATGCCATATAATTTTTTACGCAGACTCTTGTGAATAGTAGTTTTGCATAATCAAAATTTTTTAAGGTGAGTTCTTTTTCTACTGTTTCTCTTTTTCCGTTCATCTTTTCAGCTGTAATTTCCGCTTTTATTTTTTCCCCGGCTATGAGATTTTCTATGAATTCGGGTCTGCTTGCTATTCCGTCAACAAGGCCCAGAGTTTCGTTTGGTGCAGGCCCGACACTTGTTTCCTCTCCGTTTATTTTAACTTTTAGTGCCTTCCTGTATTTGCCACTTTCGGCAAATCTGAATTCATATACGAGAGAAGCTGTGGAGATAACGGCAAATGTTGCACAGGTTACGCCATCTACTTTTTTATAGGGAGGGATAGTTTGCTGTAGCTCTTCAACGGTGTAGATTCCTTCCATACATCCTCCGAAGAATTATTTTGTCTTATATTTTGTTGGGGAAACACTTATAATTTAGGTTAAATTTTTAGTTTCCGGAGAAAATGATGACAGTTTATGAAAAGTTCTCTGCATTTCTAAGGTTGTCTAAACCGTTTAAATTTTTGACTATGATTTATCCTTTCCTTCTCGGGACTGTGATTGCTATATGGGATATAAGGAGGCTTGACGTCGGGTTGTTCCTTATAAGTTTTGGAATTCTTATCCTTGCTGTGGAGTGTGTTTATGTGCAGAATGATGTTGCCGATCTGAAAACCGATAGTGAAAACCCTTCTGTGTTTACCGGCGGTTCGAAAGTTCTTGTGGAAGGACTTATGAAGCCTAAAGAGGCTCTTTTTATAGCTTATCTCTCCGGTGTTCTTGCAGTTTTGTTAGGGCTTGTTTTTGTTTTCAAGTATCACTTTTCTTGGAGTTTTTATCTTTTGTGTTTTGTTCTTTTTGTGTTGGCGTACGGCTATACCGGCTGGCCGTTTAAATTTGCCTATAGGGGGCTTGGAGAAATTGTTCTTTCTTTTACAAATGCCGTTGCTCCTACCCTTATAGCTTATATGTTTCAGACGAGGCATTTTTCATGGTTGCCAGTTGTCCTTTCTCTGCCTTATATGGTTTCTGTTTTTGCTCAGAAAGTGTTAAGGGAATTTCCCGATTATAAGCCGGATAAGGAAGCAGGCAAAAAAAATCTTGTTGTCAGGTTTGGGAAAAGAACAATGGCACCTTTCTATTTTTATTCTTTATACCTTTACGTTTTTACATTAATTTTTGCAGTTGTTTATCTTATGAATAGAGGTCTTTATGTAGTTTCAGCAGTTCCTGTTGCGTATCTGTTTATATCTGCTTATAAAATAATAGGTATATTGAAACAGCGGTTTGATTTCTATGAGGATTATGAGGCATTAAAGGCTTTAAACAGGAAAGGTTTTAAGTTGATGTTTGATACCAATATAACTTTTATTATAGTGCTTTTCTCGGATATTGTTTTGAAGCTATTGAGGGGATAAAGTTTCCATCCCCGTTTAATTTTCATCTATTGCATAAGCCCTGTTTGTTTTTTCTATAAGAGTGTTTAATTCCGATTCTATTTCAACAGACCCTTTTTTTCCTATAAATCTGAGTCTATTGGCGTAAACAAAAAATTGTCTGAGCATTATCAAAAATGCGTACATTCCTTTCTCTGTTGTGTAAACATTACCCCTTTCTTCAGTTGCCATTCCCATCAATTTAACAAATTTTGATTCCCACCATAGTCCTTTCTCATAAGCTGTATCAAATCTTTCTTCGAATTTTTCTTTGTTTAATCTTCTTCCGAAAAGACTCATCATCATGTAGTATCTCATATGGTCTTTTCGAGCAAGCTTATAGGAACGCATTATGGTCGGGAATTTTCCTTCTTTTATAAGGGAGATGTATAAAGGAATTGTGTAGGCGTTCATGTTTACATATCCGTTAGCAAAGGAGAAGGAGCCGCAACCAACACCTATGTAATCCTGATAATCAACTATATATTCGTCTATCATGTCTATCTTTTTGTTTTCCAATTTTCTTGAAAAACACCAAGATGAGGCGGGAATGTACTTTTCTTCCATGGTGGGTATTATTGTTTTGAAGTACATTTCTCTTTCTTTATTGTAATCAACGTATCCCATCGCTTTAATGTTATGAATGTTTTGTTCTGCAACCATAAGAGGATAACAGGTTATCTGGTCCGCTCCGAGTTCAATTGCAGTTTCAAGGTCGGATTTCAATATTTCTGTTGTTTGGGTGGGGAGGTTAAATATAAAGTCAAGATTTACAATTCGAAATTTTCCTATAAGCTCTTTAACTCTTTCTTTTATTTCATCGCCACTTCCGTATTTTGCATATCTTCCTATCTCTTTTAGCAGTGTGTCGTTAAAGCTCTGTATTCCCACTGATAATCTGTCTAATCCCGCTTCCTGAAAGATTTTTACGGTTTCATCGGAAATTTTAGGGTTTGCTTCTATGGATATTTCTGTGATGTTGAATTCATGTCTTATATATTGGAGGATTTCTGCAAGTTCATCTGGCACGGTTGTAGGAGTCCCTCCTCCTACATATGCGGAATTGAAATCGTATCCGAGCTCTTTGTACATTTTTATTTCTTGCTTAACAGCCTGAAAATATTCCTTAATGGTATGTTTATATTTGCAAAGGTCATAACTGTTAAAGCAGCAGAAGGGGCAAACTTCCTCACAATATGGAACATGGATATATAAAAGTTTTTTCCCTTTGCTGTTCATATCTTTAGCCGGAGGTTCACCAACAGCTTTTCTGAAAACAAGGGTTTTTGAGAGTTTATATCTCATCGCAGGAACTAATGCGGAATTTATTATGTTCATCTATGTCCTCCAGGTGAAATTCCTGACGGTATTATAATTTATTAAGTTATTTATAGGCAAATCGGTTTATAATGAATTATTTCTCATTCAGACTGTTTAATAGGTACATAAAATCAATTTTGAATTTAACGGGGGGAGTATCTTTTATTGGAATAAGTTCCGTCGATTTTATTTTTTCTCTATTTTGAATGATTTTAGAAAAGGCTTCTTTACCTGTTACGGCTTTTTGGGTTGTTTTATCGAAGAAGTAGGCATCTACATAGTTTCTGTTAAAGAGATGAAGTTTACCCTCGAATATGGGACCTGTTAAGGAAATTATCCAGTTTGTATCAAGGGAGAGAAGATTAAGAAGAAATTCATCTATCCACGATTGTCTAAAATTTTCTGAAATTTCTATTTCTTCAAGGATTTTCATTATGCAGTGAACTCCACAGGACATTGTTTTTATTCTCGGCTTGCTTGAAGGTATGATGTCCATTTTTTCTATAGCGTTTTTTTTCTTGGTTATTATTTTAAACGCTTCGGAATTTTTCAATTCTTTTTCTTTATCTTTATATTCCGCACCCACAATCATTCTGTTTTCTACGTAAATAGCCCCTTTACCTTCAGGAAATTCAATTAATATTTCCCATGGATGAACGGCTTTAAGTGCCAGGAATAAAACTTTTTCAAGTACTAACATGTTAACCAATCCCCTTTATAGAAATTTTTCCAATTTTAATTCCAGCTCTTTTGGTGATATCGGTTTTTTTATGAATTCATCGAAAGTTTCTCTATTTTTTTCAAATTCTACAGGATACATAGTAAGAGCTATTACAATAGTTTCAGGATTTATGGATTTTATATGTTTTGCCAGCTCTATTCCAAGGCCGTCTTTTAGTTTAATATCTGTTATTACAAGTTTAAATTTTCTTTGTTTAATTTTTTCCATTGCGGTTTTTAAACTATCTGCGTGCTCTATCGAGAAAAACTTTATGTTTTTCCTTAATTCTGCGACATGAAGAGCTTCTTCGACTATAAGGCGAGTAAATAAGACGTCATCTACTATTAAAGCTTCCAATATAACCTCCATTTTTAATTGACAATTGCTATTATCTCAAAAATAATCTTTATGTAAAATAGTGCATATATTTCTGTTGTACTATTTAAAAAATTTTTCTGGGGAGTTTTAATGAATATTTTACTATCAAATGATGATGGAATACGTTCCGAGGGTTTAAGGGCTCTTTATAGCGTCCTTTCCGAGATAGGTAACGTTGTTGTTGTTGCTCCCGATAGAGAAAGAAGTGCTGTCGGAAGGGCTTTAACGTTACACCGTCCTATTAGGTGTGAAAAAATTGCTCGGGACTGGTATGCTGTTGATGGAACTCCCACAAGCTGTGTCTATATAGGTGTTCATGCGGTTATGAACGGAAAAAGGCCGGATATGATAATCGGTGGAATAAATAGAGGTCCGAATATTGGAGAGGACATAACCTATTCGGGTACTGTTTCGATTGCGATGGAGGGAGCACTTCTTGGAATTCCGTCTTTGGCTTTTTCTCTTGCTTCTTTCAATAATTTTAGATGGAATGTGGCGGCAAAATGGGCTAAAAAGGTAACAGAAATAGTTGTAAGGGAGGGGCTTCCTGCTGGTTGTTGTTTAAACGTTAATATGCCGAATCTTCCTTTTGATGAGATAGAAGGAATAAAGGTTGTAAGGCAGGGAAAAAAGGCTTACAGTGAGAAAGTAGAAGAGAGAAAAGATCCATGGGGAAGAAGTTATTTTTGGATAGGGGGAGAAGAGCCTAACTGGAAGGTTGATAAGGGAACGGATTATTGGGCCATAAAGAACGGTTTTGTTTCAATAACACCTATACAGCTTGATCTTACGGATTATAAAGCTCTTTCTGTTCTTGAAAATTACAGGTGGAAGTGAAGTAGGGCGTACGCCCTACTTCAACATATTTGTAGCTTTAATGGCTAATTGATATACAGGGGACGGAAATATACCTATTATAAAAATGATAACGGATAGTATTAAAACCATAGAATTATCCAAAAATGACCCAATAGATTTTTCTTCGATTTCGTTGTTTTCTTCCGTGTATGAAAATCTGACAAATTTAAGATAATAGTAGGCAGCTATTGCCGTATTTAATGCGGCTAAAATTATTAACCAATTAAATCCCTTATCCCAGGCACCTGTTAGCAAGAAGAATTTTCCTATAAATCCTGCAGTCGGGGGCAATCCTGTTAGTGCCATGGCTGCGACAGTGATTGCGAATGCCATTGCCGGAGCTTTTTTATAAAGTCCTTTAAAATTGTCAAAAGATAGATTTTCTCCGTTCTTTGAAACGGTTGAGACAATCCAAAACGCCAAAAGATTCATGAAAATATATCCGATTGCGTAGAAAACCACGTTTGCAAGAGAATCCTTAGTTTGAACAAGGAGAGCAGTTGTCATATATCCCGCGTGGGCAACGGACGAGTATCCAAGGATCCTTTTTATGTCGGTTTGAACCAGTGCAGTTATGTTCCCTGCTACCATTGCGAGAGCAGCAAATACGGCAAGGAGGGATGCAATGGGAGGGGACGGATAAACAGCTTCAAAAATTCTTATCAAAACGATAAGGGAACCCAGTTTGGGTATTGTAGCTAAATATGCAGCTGTTTCATTTGACATACCTTCATAAGCATCAGGAACCCAGAAATGAAACGGAAAAAGAGCTATTTTAAATAGAAATCCCATAATGAACAAAGATAATCCTACA
>JALSLT010000054.1 GCA_026988135.1 Desulfurobacterium sp. | reverse complement strand
CAATTAACCTTATTCTTACAATAGATGGAACTTCCTGTTTTATACTTACATAAAGATTTCGCATAATCACTGAAAAATCGGACGAAGAGATAATTGACCTAAAAAGAGATTTCAAAATCTCATCAAGTCTGTTAAGAATGAAAATGTCGCTTTCTTCTTTATCAAGGAGATAAAGACCGCAGTCAAGATTTTTAAGTCGCTCAATAATTCGTGGAATCATATCTTTTTTTATTATTGAACCGTGTTGAGGGGCTATAATTTCTGGCTTCAGCTTCTCTATTTTTTCAAGAACATAGTTTAAAACAACCCTGCTTGGCATATAGTGTTTATGAAACAGTTCAACACCTCTATAATATTCCTCTCTATCCTCAGCAAACAGCATAAACTCATCCGAAATGGCACCAAAAATATCACTTGAAAACAGCGTTTTAGTTTTCTTGTCGAAAGTACAAAAAGCCCCCGGGAAGTGGGCATACGGTGTAAAAATAAAATCAAGCTCTTTATCTCCTGCCTTTAAACGCCAATCGTTCTTATCTACCAAGTAAAAAGGAGTTTTCCATTGATAATGGTTCAATAAAACTTTCGCACGCCAGTGAGTAACAATATACCTTTCTCCCTTAGGAAAAAGTGATTCAAGAGTTGAAAAGCATCCCACAATATCAGGGTCTTGATGATGAAAAATTATGTATTTGATTTTATCAAGGGTTGTAAGTTTAAAAATCTTCTCAAGAACAACCGGAAACGTTATCATACTTCCAGGGTCAATCAAGATAGATTCAGCTCCATTCCTAATTAAATAAACGTGACACTGAAAAGGGTCATCGGGAACAACATACCCAATCCAGAAAACATTATCAGCTATCTCTATAGGCTGTGTCAGGTCTAACTCCAAAAAAGAGCCTCCCTCTAAAGCAAAGTGCTAAGCTAAAGTGATAATAAAATTATACCCCAAAACCTACCAAATTTTTTTAAAGCCCATAATGCTATACTTTAAAAATCATGAGAAAGCTAACTTTAAGAATAGTGAAAGCATTGGGGTATGCAATTGAAGGACTTATAGCAGCGTTAAAGATAGACCTTCATTTTAGAATAAACTTCTTTCTCTGGCTTTTCCTTGCCTTCCTTTCTCTTTACCTTCTAAAAGAAAACAAACTTCTGATTTTCACAATAAACTACTTTGTTATAATAGTAGAATTAATAAACACCTCCATAGAAAAAGCGGTTGATACAGCAACAAAAGAGTGGAAATTAACAGCAAAATATGCAAAAGATATAGCATGTACAGCCACGCTATTTGCCGGAGGATTTGCAGGAATAGTTGATATTATCTTCTTGTTCCCCGAACTTATAAAAATATTTAAACACCTAATCTCACCGTAATTTTATAAACACAGTTGACTTTTCCTTTTTCTTCAATATAATTTCATCCTTGCCTGAACCGTTAAACGAAATTTCGGAGGTTTTAGATATGGCTGGAATGGACGAACTTATGCAGGCGGTAAAGGAAAAATACACCGCTAAAGTCCCGCTTCCTGATTTCAGACCTGGAGATACCGTAAGGGTATATGTTAAAGTAAAAGAGGGAGACAAAGAGAGAATCCAGGCTTTTGAAGGTGTTGTTATCAGAAAAAGAGGAAACGGAACAGATGGAACTTTTACCGTAAGAAAGGTTTCCTACGGTATCGGAGTTGAAAGAATATTCCCTTTTAACGCTACCGTTATTGACAGGGTTGAAGTTCTCAAGAGAGGTATAGTAAGAAGAGCAAGACTTTACTACCTCAGAGAACGTAAAGGTAAAGCTGCAAGAATCAAAGAGAAGAAAGAGTGGATGACCAAAAAGAAATAATTTTTTTTGAAAAAAAGCTGTGGCAGTCGGGAATAAATCTTATAGCTGGAATAGATGAAGCCGGACGGGGACCTCTCGCAGGTCCCGTTGTTGCTGCCGCAGTTATTTTCCCTCCTAACATTACACCGTTTCTAAAAAAAGATTCAAAAAAGCTCACACCAAATCAGAGAAAGAAACTTTTTAAAAAAATAGTTAAAGAAGCCATTTCCGTTGGAATAGGATTTGCTGACAGTATAGAGATAGACAGAATAAACATACTAAATGCTACAAAATTAGCGGTTAAAAGGGCAATAAAGTGCTTA
>JALSLT010000053.1 GCA_026988135.1 Desulfurobacterium sp. | reverse complement strand
GTACCTTCCTGTCGGTAAAAATGATGAATTCGGAAATATAAGAAAAAAGATAAATGAGATGATAGATAATATAAAGGACAGGACGGTAAAAGAAGATATTATGTATCAATTTATCCATCTTTTAACTGCCGGAAAGGGTTTTAACGGAGAGTTTTTGCAGTTGATAAGGAAACTTTTGGTGGCAAATCGAATTGATGGAGTATTGATAGGAATAACAAAAGGACGTGGGAATATAGAGATACGAGCTATTACTTTATCGGATAAGAGTGATAAAACTGTTAGTTTGGAGGAGCTTGACGGAATTCAAAGCTATCTTCAAAATTCAAAAAAAGAGATCGAATTTACCGGGGAAAATAGAGATTTTTTAAGTGATGAGGAAAAAGCCCTGGGGATAAATTATTTGATAGGCTTTCCTCTTTCAATATTCTCGAAAAATAACGGTTTCGTTATTTTTTATAGAAAAAGAGCTGTAGCTCTTTCAAAAGAGGAAAAAAGATACCTGGGGAATATTGCAAAAGCTATAGCGGTTGCCGCAGAACTTAAAGAGCTTATAGAGTCTTTGGAGAAGAAAATCAGACAGGAGAAAGAGCTTCTTCAGTCAACTGTAAGGTCTATGGTAAGAGGTATTGAAGTAAGGGATTCTTATACAAAAGGGCACTCGGAGAGAGTTGCATATCTGTCCAAAGAGATTGCGAAAAGTATGGGGTTGTCGGAGAAAGAACAGGAAAGGATATATCTGGCAGCACTGCTTCATGATATAGGAAAGATAGGAATACCTGATAGTATTCTTCTAAAACCCGGAAGACTTACGAAAGAAGAGTACGAGATAATTAAACTTCATCCGGTTTTAAGTTATGAGCTTCTTAAAGATATAAACCCTATTTCCGATATTTTGAACAGTATAAAGTTCCATCATGAGAGAATAGATGGAACTGGATATCCAGAAGGTTTGAAAGGAAATCAAATTCCTTTTGGTTCACGAATAATAGCTGTGGCGGATTCTTTTGATGCGATGACCAGTGATAGGATTTACAAAAAAGGAATGAATAAAGAGGAAGCTCTGAAAGAGATAATTTCTTTTGCCGGGGATAAGTACGATTCGGAGGTTGTTCACTCCGCGATTTCCGTTTTGAAAAAGGATATACCTATTGAATCCAAAGGGCAATCTTTTGAGCAGCTTTCGGAGATAGAGCAAAGGAGGCTTGATTATTTTTTTAGGGATTCTTTAACCGGTTCTCATAACAGAAACTACCTTTCCGTTGTATTTAATTCCTGTAAAGAGGAGAAAACAGAATTTAAAATTTTATGTTTAGATATTCTTGGTCTTAGAAAGATAAACCTTGAAAAAGGATGGGAGTATGGAGACAAGCTTTTAAAAGATGTTAAAGATAAGCTTGAAGAGATTTTTTCCCCTGCTTCGATAATCAGATATTCGGGTGATAACTTTGTTCTGTTTTTGGATGACAAACTTAAGGATGACTGGATAAGAGAAAAAGTAAGCAAGATAGAAGAAGAACTTGGAGGGGTAATTTTGAGTTTACATATTTTAAAAGGTGATAAGATTGAAACAGTTGAGCAGCTTATGAAAACGATAACGGAAATAGAAACGAAAGGTTACTGATTAACATCTTGAAAAAGAATGAATACGTTCTAATTTAACACTGAATAGAGGTTTTAAGGAGGTCTTATGCTTATAGAGAAACTTCAGGAATTGAAAGAGGAGTATTTGAGGTTAAAAGATAAGTTTGAAGAGTTACGGGGGTATTTTTGACTTACCTAACGAAGAAAATAGACTTAAAGAGCTTGAGAAAAAGATGTCTGCTCCTGATTTTTGGGATGATAGGGAACGTGCGCAAAAGGTTTCTCAGGAAAGGAATAGTATAGAATCTGAAATTAAGTTGTGGGATACCCTTAAAGAATCTATCGAAGAGATAGAGGTTCTTTTTGAAATGGTGGAAGAGGAGAATGACGAATCTATTCTTGAAGAAGCGGAAAATACTATAAATAATCTTAAAAGGAAGCTTAAAAAAGTTGAGATAAGAACTCTATTGTCTGGAGAGATGGATAAAAATAATGCGATTATTACAATTCATGCAGGAGCAGGTGGAACGGAAAGTTGCGATTGGGCTGGGATGCTTATGAGAATGTATCTTAGGTGGGCGGAAAAAAAGGGATTTGAGGCGGAAATCATAGATCTTCAGGAAAACGAAGAAGCGGGAATAAAAAGTTCTACTTTAGAGATAAAAGGACCTTTTGCTTATGGATTTTTAAAAGCGGAGCACGGGGCCCATCGTTTGGTTAGAATATCTCCCTTTGATTCAAATGCAAGGAGACATACCTCATTCTGTGGAGTTATAGTTGTTCCCGAGATAGAAGATAATATAGAGATTGATATAAAAGATGAAGATTTGAGGGTTGATACCTATAGGGCTTCGGGAGCGGGCGGACAGCATGTAAATAAAACCGATTCTGCAGTAAGGATTACCCATACTCCTACGAGTATTGTGGTAACTTGTCAAAGTGAGCGTTCCCAGATACAGAACAGAGTTAGGGCGATGAAAATTTTAAAAGCTAGATTATATGAACTGGAAATAAGAAAGCGTGAAGAAAAACTTGTTCTAGCGAAAGGGGAACATAAAGAGATATCCTGGGGAAACCAGATTCGATCTTACGTTTTTCAGCCCTATCAGATGGTGAAAGATCATAGAACAGGGATAGAAACGTCAAATGTTAATGCAGTTATGGACGGAGATATAGATCTGTTTATTGAGGGTTATTTGAAACAGAAGGCCGAATCCAGATAGGAGAACAGTAGATGGTAAAGGTTTTTAATACTTTAACTGAGGAGAAAGAGAGATTTTTTCCGATTGAGAAAGATAAAATTAAGATGTATGTGTGCGGTCCTACCGTTTATGATGATGCTCATATAGGTCATGCAAGAAGCGCCGTGGTTTTTGATATTGTTATCAGATGGCTTGAATATAGAGGTTACGAAGTTATTGTAGTTAGAAACTATACCGATATAGATGACAAAATTATTAAAAGGGCTATGGAAAAGAATGCTCCTTGGGAAGATATAGCCCAAAAGTATATAGATTCTTTTGAAGATGATATGAGAATCTTAAACATAAAAGAACCGACATTCAAACCCAGAGTTACCCGACACATATCTGAAATTATAGATATGATTAAAGGTTTAATAGAAAAAGGATTTGCTTATGAGTCCGGTGGAGATGTTTACTTTTCCGTGAAGAAGTTTCCGGAATACGGAAAATTATCCAGACGAAAGATTGATGAACTTCTTGCTGGTGCGCGGATAGCTCCCGGGGATAGAAAGAAAGACCCTCTTGATTTTGCTCTATGGAAAGCTTCTGAGGAGAACGAGCCCGGTTGGAATTCTCCGTGGGGAAAAGGAAGGCCGGGATGGCATATTGAATGTTCGGCTATGTCCATGAAATATTTAGGAGAAACGATGGATATTCATGGAGGAGGTCTTGACCTTATTTTTCCTCATCACGAAAATGAGATTGCACAGTCGGAGACATATACCGGAAAACCGTTTGTTAAATACTGGATGCACAATGGCTTTGTGATGGTAAACAGTGAGAAGATGAGTAAATCTCTCGGAAACTTTTTCACCGTTAAGGAGATACTTTCAAAATTTCCCCCCGATGTTTTAAGGTTGTTTCTTCTGACGACACATTATAGAAGTCCTATTGATTTTTCATTTGAAAGGTTAAATCAAAGCAAAGCTGCTTTTGAAAGACTGAAAAACATTATTCTTTCAAAGGAAATTATAAGTACTCTATCTGAAGTTGAAATAGAAGGAAGTTCTATGGATGTCAAAAAATACAAAGAACTTTTTGAATCCGCGATGGATGATGATTTTAACACTGCAAAGGCACTTGGTGTTCTATTTGAACTGGGAAAAGAGATAAATAAAAGGAAAGATAAAGCCGTTAAAGAAGGGAAAATTTCCACCACGGAAAAAAAGACTTTAACAGAAGGGGTGAATTTTATTGAAGAAGCCCTAAAAATTTTGGGATTTAGATTGTTTGCAGAAACAGAAGGAAGGTTTGTTGAAGACAAGCTGATAAATTTACTGATAGAGATAAGAGAAGATTTAAGAAAGGGAAAAAACTTTATTCTTGCCGATAAAATTAGGGACCGTTTAAAAGAGATAGATGTTGTTCTTGAAGATTTACCTTCGGGAACAATTTATAAAAGGGGTGAATAGATGGGGATGTACGATAGGGATTACTATAAGGAAAAGGTAAAAAAAGAGGAAGAAGATTCCGTAGTTGTAAGGTATAAAAAGTTTGCAGTGTTTATGAAGTGGCTTCTTATCATTTCTGCTATTTTTTCGTTTATAGTGTGGCTTCTTGCGGTTTTTACCAGAGGTAGCGGATATTAAGGAGAATGGGATGATAATAAAAGAGTTTGAGGATAAATTTCCCCGAATAGGAGAGAGAGTATTTATCGCGGAAGATGCTGTCATAATAGGGGATATAACCGTTGGAGATGAAAGCAGTATCTGGTATAAAACGGTTATCAGGGGGGACGTCAATTACATTAAAATAGGAAAGTGGACTTCCGTTCAGGACGGCTCGATAGTGCATGTAACAAACGGGACGGCTCCGACGATTATCGGAGATTACGTTACTGTTGGTCATGGAGTAAAACTTCACGGTTGCACTATAAAAGATAGGTGTTTGATAGGAATTGGGGCCATAGTCCTTGATAATGTGATTATAAATGAAGGCTCTATTGTTGCTGCGGGAACCTTGATTCCTCCTGGTAAAGAATATCCTCCGGGAAGTTTGATTATGGGTTCTCCAGGCAAGGTTGTTAGGAAACTTACGGAGGAAGAAATAGAAAATCTAAAAAAACATGCTTTAAGGTATGTGGATTATAAAAACCGATATATCGAGAAGGGGGATTGAACCCCCTACGGTATTATTTTTCAAGAAGTTCAGATGCTTCTTTTGCAGTTCTCCTTTCATGAACTATCATAGATATGGCTTTAACTATTTTCCCGGGATTTTCATGCTGGAAAGCATTTCTTCCTATGGAAACTCCGGCACCACCGGCTTTCATAGCACCCTCAACCATCTCGAGGATTTCTATATCGCTTCCCATTTTAGGTCCACCTGCTATAACTACGGGAATGGGACAACCTTTGACAACTTTTTCAAATGAATCGGAATCTCCTGTGTATGCTACTTTTACAATATCGGCGCCAACTTCAGCAGCAACTCTTGCACAGTGAGCTACAACATCAGGGTCAAACGGATTTTTAATGTGTTCTCCTCTTGCATACATCATGGCGATAAGGGGCATTCCCCATTCGAGACAACTTTCCGCTATCATTCCCAAATCTTCAAGCATTTTATCTTCGTTTGCGTCTCCAAGGTTCACATGTACAGAAACACCGTCCGCTCCGATTTTTATCGCTTCTTCTACAGAGCAAACAATCACTTTTGAATTTGGTTGCGGAGATAGGGACGTACTTGCCGAGAGATGAATTATAAGCCCGACATCTTTGCCACCTTTTCTGTGGCCGTGTCTGACAAGACCTTTGTGAATAATTATTGCATTTGCTCCACCGTTTGCCACTTTATCTATTGATTCTCTTATATTTATGATGCCTGGAATAGGTCCCATTGAGACGCCGTGATCCATAGGAATTATCACAGTGTTGCCTGTTTCCCGGTTGAGTATTCTTTCGATTCTTATCGCTTTCCCTATTTTCATTCCCAGACTCCTCCACGTAAAAGGTCGATTTTACAAAGAAAAATTATATCACTTAAGCGGACAAAAAATTTCAAGAAGGTTTCCTTTTGAAAATGTATTTTTCTACAAAATCACAGAGAACGTGTCCTAATGTTATATGGATTTCTTGAATTCTCGGGGTGGAAAAGGATTTTACGATTAACGGGAAATCCACAAGTTCTTTCAATTTTCCCCCATCTTTTCCGAGAAAAGCTACGGTTAAAAGTCCCTTATCTTTTGCTTTAAGAACGGCTTTTATAACATTTTCCGAATTTCCGCTGGTACTTATTCCAAGTAGAATATCCCCTTCCTTTCCTAACGCTTCTATTTGTCGCTGGAAAATCATATCTAATCCGAAATCGTTTCCGATAGCCGTAAGAATAGAAGTGTCAGTTGTAAGGGCAACCGCAGGTAGCGGTTTTCTATCTAAGAGAAACCTTCCTACGAGTTCGGCTGCTATATGCTGGGAATCTGCGGCGGAACCCCCGTTACCGCATATAAAGAGAGTTTTTCCTTTTTTTAATCTTTCTGCAATTTTTGTGAAAACTTCAAACAGTTGCTCGCTGTTTTCCTGGATAAAAGCTCTTTTTATATCGGCACTTTCCGTAAAGGAGTAGTAGATAAGTTCTCTCATCTTTTATTCCTTAAGCGTTCATTGCTTTTAAAAATTCTTCGTTGGTTTTGTATTTTCTAAATTTATCAAGTAGAAACTCCATAGATTCAACCGGAGCCATGCTGGTAAGGAGTCTCCTCAGTATCCAAACTCTGTTTAGCTCCCAGTCGGAAAGGAGCAGCTCTTCTTTTCTCGTTCCGGATTTATGGATATTTATTGCAGGGAAGGTTCTCCTTTCCACAAGTTGTCTATCAAGTACAATCTCCATGTTACCCGTACCTTTGAACTCTTCAAAAATAACATCATCCATTCTACTTCCCGTCTCTATGAGGGCTGTGGCTATAATGGTTAAGCTGCCTCCTTCTTCTATATTCCTTGCCGCGCCGAAAAACCTTTTAGGTTTATGAAAAGCATGAGCGTCAATACCGCCCGAAAGAATTTTCCCGCTTGGAGGTGTTAAAGTGTTGTAAGCTCTGGCAAGTCTTGTCAAACTATCCAATAGTATGACTACGTCTCTTTTGTGTTCTATAAGTCTTTTTGCCTTTTCTATGATTATTTCCGCCACTTGGGCGTGTCTTTCCGGTGGTTCGTCGAAAGTGGAGCTTATAACTTCATCTGCAAGGGTATTCCTTTTCATATCGGTAACTTCTTCAGGCCTTTCATCTATAAGAAGAATAATCAGATAGGTGTCGGGGTCATTTGTTTTTATGGCGTTTGCCATTTTTTGGAGAAGAACTGTCTTTCCCGCTCTCGGAGGAGCCACTACGAGACCTCTCTGTCCTTTTCCTATTGGTGTTATAAGGTCGATAACTCTTGTTGGCAATTCTTCGGGAACTGTCTCAAGGCGAAATCTTTCTGTCGGATGAAGAGGAGTAAGATTATCAAAATGCGGTCTTAATTTTGCTTTTTCAAGAGGTTCCCAATTAACGGCATCTACTTTTAAAAGAGCGAAATATTTTTCACCCTCTTTCGGTGGTCTAACTTCCCCCGCTATGGTATCTCCCGTTCTTAAACCGAATTTTCTTACCTGAGAAGGCGAAACATATATGTCGGTTGAATTCGGAAGGTAGTTATTTCCCGGAGATCTTAAAAAGCCGAATCCGTCAGGGAGAACTTCAAGGACACCGATTTTATATATATCACCCTTCTTTCTGGCGTTTTCTTCAAGTATTTTGAAAACGAGCTCCTGCTTTTTTACCGATTTTACATCAACTCCAAGATTTTTTGCGATTTTCCTAAGGTCAAAGATACTCATATTTTGAAGTTTTTCGAGAGTGAGTATCTCCGAAGTTTTCTGTGTCATTACCTGTTTTCCTCCGTAAGTCAAATCTTTTAAAATTGGTATATGTTAAAAAACAAATTTGATATATCAAAGTTTCTAATCCGCTATTCTGAAAGTTTTAAAAAAGAACTCGAATTTGAAAGTTTTTTAACGTACGAGCTGTTTTAATGCCTTTTTCCAAGAACCCTCGCTACAATTATACTTAATTCGTAAAGAAACATTAAGGGAATTGCCATCATAGTTTGGGACACGATATCAGGTGGTGTCAGTATCGCCGCCACTACGAATATCACAAGTATAGCAAACTTTCTGTTCTTTTCAAGGAATTTACTGTTTACAATACCGAGTTTTGCAAGAAGTCCTACTATAACCGGAAGTAAAAATACGAAACCGAAAGCAAGTGTCAGCTGAATTATAAATGAGATGTAATTTCCTATTCCGATTTGTGGAACAAGAAGATCTCCCATGAATCCCAACAGAAATTTAAGAGCGAACGGAATCATAATAAAATAAGCGAAAGAGACTCCCGTAGAAAAGAAAATAAGTGAGAATAAAATGAATGGAATTGCAAACTTCTTCTCATGTGATAATAAGCCAGGTTCTATAAATTTCCATACCTGATATAGAATGAAAGGCATTGCAATTAAAATTCCCCCAAAAAAGCAAATTTTTAAGGCGGTAAAAAACGCTTCCGGTGGAGAGAAAAATACTAACTTGCCTTTCAGGTAATCGGGAAGAGGCTTTTCAAGGAATAGTAAAAAATTTTTTCTAAACGGCCAGCATACCAGGAAACCCACAAAAACAGCTATTATGGACCTGAATAATCTTAACCTTAACTCCTCAATATGATAGGTGACCGGTGCTTCTTCAGGTGCATGGTCATTATCTGTTCCGGGTATTCTGTCAGACATAAATCCACCTTAACATTATTTGAATAATTTTACCTAAGCTTCTTTATCATTTTTTACTTTTATCTTTTCCGGTTCTTCCTCTTTCGTTACCCTTTTTTCATCCTTTTTCTCCGCTTCGTCAAGAATACCTGAAGAGGCTTTACGGAATTCGCTTATCGCCTTTCCCATAGATTTTGCAAGATCTGGCAATTTGGATGGACCGAAAATTAAAAGTGTAACAATAAGTATCAGTATCAGTTCGTTTGTTCCTATTCCAAACATAACTCCTCCGAATTTTTGATTTTTATCTGTTTGATGCCTCTTTTATAGCATTTTTAAGCTCTGAAAGTAACTTTACGAGACCTTCTTTGTCATTTTTCTCTATCTTCTTTACGACGGCGCTCCCTATAACAAATCCGTCAGCTTTTAGTGATAGGTTTAATATATGCTCCTTTCTTGATATCCCAAATCCTACAACAACCTTTTTCCTTGTTAACTTTTTTACTCTTTCAATATCTTTAAGAATTTTTTCATACTGCAGATCTTCTCTAACTCCGGTAGTTCCGGTAAGAGAAACGTAATAGATGAAATTTCCAGAAACTTTCCCTATTAGACTTAATCTATTGTCGGTGCTTGTAGGAGCAGCAAGAAAAACAGGCTCCAATCCGGCTTTTTTTGCTTTTTCCGAAAAACTTGCTCCCTCTTCGGGAGGAAGGTCGGGAATAATGAAGCCGTCAACTCCCACATTTTTTGAATCAAGGATAAACTTTTCCTCTCCGTAAACGAAAATAGGGTTGTAGTAACCCATTAGAATAATAATTTTTCCGGGAAACTCTTCTCTTAAAATTGAAGTTAGTCGAAGGATTTCTTTTATTGAAGCTCCTGATTTCAATGCTCTTTCATGAGCTTTTTGTATAGTTGGACCGTCAGCGAGAGGATCTGAAAAAGGGATTCCTATCTCCACCATATCGGCGTACTTTAATATTATTCTGAAATATTCGAGCGAGGTTTCAAAATCGGGGTCACAGCCAGCGGCATAAATTATAAGAGGCTTTTCACCTTTAGTTTCAAGTTTTCCAAATAGAGATTTCACCCTTTCCATATTTTCTCCATAAATAGAAGATAAAAATCGCAATTACAGCTATAAAAATCCCTAAAAGCTTATGGGTAATAATAATGGATATAGCCTTTCCTATCAAGCCACCTAAAAATAGATAGAAAACAGCCCATAAAACAGCGCCTATAAGATTCCACAATATGAAAGGTATAAAAGACATCTTAAAAGCGCCTATAATTATCGGGAGCAGCGACCTTACAACTGCAATAAACCTGCCGAAAACGAGAGTTACCTCTCCTCTTTCAACAACAAATCTTTTTGCTTTTTCGTAATTTTCGCCGTTTAATCTGAGGGAGGATAAAAGTTTTTTGACGGCAGGCTCTCCAAGGTAAAATCCAAAAAAGTAACTGACAGTATAACCGAGAAAAGTTCCGATAGATACGGAAAATATAAAATTTGTCGGAGAAATATACTTTTTCGCCGCAAGAACACTTCCGAGAATTAAAATCTTTTCCGCCGGTATAATCAATCCGAGAAAAAGAGCCGTTTCAAGAAACGCCCACAAACCTATGATAAGTCCTGCAATTTCAGGATTTGCTTCAATATATTTCAGGGACTCGTTAATTATACCGGATATATCCACTTGACACCTGCTACCCTCTAAAATAAACTTCCATATTGCAATTTATGAACTTGAATCTGCAATTTAAAGGAGGTTTTTTAATATGAAGCAGGGAATTCATCCAGAATACAAAGAGACAAGAGTTATCTGCGCGTGCGGAAACACATGGGTAACAAGGTCAACAAAGTTTCCCGAAATTAAAGTGGAAGTTTGCAACAAATGCCATCCGTTCTTTACAGGTGCGCAGAGAAAAGTTTCTATAACAGGTAGAGCCGAGAGATTTAAAGCGAAATACGGGGATAAGTATTGATAGAGCTTGTTTCCTGTTCAGAAGATATTTTGAAAACGGTGTCAACAGCGGCCAGAGTTTGTTACTCTGGCTCTTCCGTTGATAAGCTTATGGAAGGTTTTTCCGAAGAGGAAAATAGAAAATTGATAAAAAAAGTAACTTCCATGGGACATCTTTCGGTGGTTGAACATGCTGTGTTTACCTTTTCTGTTTCGAAAAATCTAAAAGAGGAACTGTTTAAGATTCTTCAGGAAAAGCCTTTTTTGAATATTACGGAAGAAAAAGACGAATTTATTGTTTCTCTTAATCTTAGAACGATGAAAGAGTTAAAGATGGTCTTTCCTGATTTTGAATTTACAAAAGCCGTTTCAAAGCATATACCTGATTGGCTCATATAAATCATCCCTTTATGTTGTAAATCGGCTTTACAAATCTTTCAATTTCAACAGTCTCAGGTAAAAATTTTAAAATCTCATCCTTATCCTTATACGCCATGGGAGCTTCATCAACAGTTTTATAAGAAATTGTTGAAGAAAATACTCCCGCCTTTTTAACAACCTTGTTGAACTCTTTTACAGAAATGGTTTCTTTCGCCTTCTTTCTGCTGAGTTTCCTGCCAGCACCGTGGGGAGCAGAGAAGTTAAGTTTTTCAACACCTTTCCCTTTTCCTATTATAAGCCCATCTATAAGATTAAAAGGAATAACAACCCTTTCATCTTTGTGAGCAGATATGGCTCCTTTTCTTACACAGAAATCCCTTTCAATATCTATGTAGTTATGAACGCTTTTGATTATTCTGTCTTCGGAAAACTCTAATTTAAAAAACTCCTCCACAATTACTCTTAAAATAACTTTTCTATTAAGGTCTGCATATATTTGGGCAAGCTTCATCCCTTCAATGTAATCCTCTCCGCCTTTTTCCATCGGTAAAAATGAAAGGTCTTTTGGAAGATGCGGCATAACTTTTTGAGAATACTCACCCGCTTTTCTATAAAAATGGTTACAAACCTTTAATCCCAGATTCCTTGAACCTGTATGAACAGTCAAGTAATAATTGCCATCACTATCCACACCAAGCTCAATAAAGTGATTTCCGCTGCCAAGAGTAGCAACCTGAAGAACAGGGTCAGCTATATTTATCCCGAACTTTCTTACAAGTATCCTTTCAAGCTCTTTCAGGAACAAAACCTCATCTCTTAAAATAGGAAGCTTTTTTGCATCTTTCTTTGTTCTTGATGTAAGCCCAAGGGGAATCCTGCCCTTTATAAATGCATCAAGTTTTAAAAGATTCACCCTTTCAAGCTTGCCGAGAGAGTAAGTGTAAACCCCACAACCTATATCAACTCCAACAATATTTGGAACAACCACTCCGTCAAAATAACCTGTAAATCCTATAACGCACCCTTTCCCGACGTGGCAATCGGGCATAATCACAATCTGTTTTCTAAAAAAAGGCAAATCCTTTATCCTGTATATCTGCTCAAGAACATCATCTTCGGGATTCTCTGCATATACGTAAATTGGCACTTTACCATCTATAACAACCATCCTGCCTCCTGCATTTTTGCATAAAGTTTTGCAAAGGTGCAACATTTTTATCAAAAAGTATGAAGTCTGCATAACCGTTATAAAAGTCATAAATGAAAATACTTTCGGTGCTATTTTAAATTAAGCAAGCATCTACCGGGAAGCTGTCTTGAAATTCCCGCAATTCCAGAAAGCACTGAGATTCTTCGGTTGCAAAGCATCCTCAGAATGACAAAGAAAGTCATCCTGAGGATGAAGCCTGAAGAAGTTCTTAAAGCTTGTTATTTAGTTATTTTAGTAAACAATTTAAACACCTATCAGTAATATCTGGCATACTGTTTGCTATAACTTTTCTGGCATAATGGCTGTAATTACAGACTGCAGACTCAACGTTAAATTTTGAATTTTGAATAAGGCTATCTTTACAAATTTTGCAATACTTGTTAAGATTGTTAAGGATAGTTCCTTGACACTGTATAGTAGGAAATGCTAAATTTACTGGAGATAAAACTCACACACTTTAAAACTTAAAGAACAAAAGGGAGGTTTTTGAAGATGAGAAAAGCACTCGTTGCAGTAACAGTTATGGGGCTTGTTGCAGGCTTTGCAACAGCAGCAAACGCTACAGAGATTAAGGTAGGCGGTAAAATTACAACAACAATAGCTTCTGACAATGGCACAGCTTACGACACATCTGTTGAAGCTAAAGTAAAAGTTGACGCTAAAGTAGATGAGAACATTACAGCAACAGTTAAGTTTCTTGCTGACGATAATGTAAACAACTTTACAGTAGATGGAGCTTATGTAAAAGTTAAGAATCTTTTCAACGTTCCAGCTCTTTGTGCAAGTGTAGGTTACCAGGATATAGTAATTGGTGATAGCAAAATTGTTGACCAAACAGTGGATTCAGTTCTTCTTGGATATAACACAGACTTTGGTAAACTAGTAGTTGGAACAGCTGACGGGGAAATTATAGGGGGAAATTTTGTTAGCAGAGGAAGCAGCACTACATGGGCAGTAGCTGACTTTAAAGGTGATTTAAAGCCGTTTGGCATTGGTGGAGCGTTTGAAATTGCTGACCTTTATCAGGATGCTATGGGTTACAACGTGTTCTACGGAAAAGTTGCTCCTGAATTTGAAATGGACTTTGGTAAGGTTGGTGTCTCAGCTGAAGGTGCAGTTGACGAAAATGGAAACTTCTTCGGTGTAGGTGCTTCTCTTGATGCTGGTATGTACGCAGTGGGAGTATCTTACGACATGTATAGCGATGGATTTGCGTCTCCTTTTGAAGATTATGACTACGCTGAATATCTTGACAACACTGATTTTACAAACCCGGCAATTATTACAGTAAAAGCAGGCGTTAAACCTACAGACAAAGTTGAACTAAGTGCTGCTTATGTAAACTTTGACGGAGATTCTGCAAGCGAAGACGAAATAGACCTTAAAGCTTCTTATAAATACACAGATAATCTCAAGCTTTCTGCTGGACTTTATCTCCCAAGCACAGGGGTTGATTACTCAGCAGAAGCTGAAATCGCTCTTTCATTCTAATTTAGAATCCATAACCAATCATCCAAAGGGAGGCTTTTAAGCCTCCCTTTTTTTATGTTATAATCTGCTGAATTTTTCAGATAATGACCTTTCGGGATTCTTCGAGCTACGCTCTCAGAAGGATAAAAAGGTCATTCTGAGGCTGTTTTACAGCCGAAGAATCTAAATATCATCTGAGGTGTTACAACAAATGAAAAAAGAAGAGATAGAAAACTTTCCAGTTTACATAGAAGATGATGAGATAGACCTCTATGAACTCTACCTTACGTTAAAAAGAAGAAAAAAAGTTCTTATTTTATTTACCTTTCTTTTTACCGCTATTGCGGCTCTTTATACATTTTTAACAACTCCCATATACCTATCAAGCTCTATCGTCCTGTTCCCAGAAAGTAACGGTACACAACTTGTTTCAGCAGAAACAACGGCCAAACTGGTAAACATTATCACAGAACAGATAAAAGAGAAAAATTATGATAAAGCTTCAGAACTTACAGGGCTTCCTGTTGATACGGTAAAAAACTTAAAAGAGATATCCGTTGAAAATCCAAGAAAGAGAGGTGAAGACAACACCTTTGAACTGAAAATCTACGGAACAGACAGAGAAAAACTGTTTAAAACTCCTGGTAGAATTGTAAGTTATCTAAACAAAAATCCATATATCCAAAAAACTATAAATGATGAAAAATCGTTAAAAAAGGAAGAGATTGTTGAGATTAAGAACAAACTTCCGCAGCTTATAAAACTTGCAGCAGAGATTGAAACCAAAATAAAAACATCCAAAAAGATTAATGTCCTGTTTAACCCCCTTGACCTTCAAATTAAAATTTTAGAAATTAAAAATAGAATAAGCAATTTGAAATTTATAATTGAAAATAAAATCCACGGCTACAAAATAATATCCTCCTATACAACAGATAAACCCGTTAAGCCAAAGAAGACACTTATAATTGTTGTTGGTTTTATTACAGGTCTTTTTACAGGTATATTTGCTGCATTTTTCAAAGAGTGGCTTGAGAGTACAAAAGCTGAACGAGACAGTGAAAAACAGAAGTAAAATCCATAAGTGAAATGACTATAAACTTTTGAGATTCTTCAGGCTGCGCCTTCAGAATGACTTTTTCTTTTGGCTGTTTTACATTGTTTCTTCTTTTAAAACTGCTTCATACTTTTATGATTCTGAAATTTTTTTCCTTTTTGTCATTCTGAGGCTGTTTTACAGCCGAAGAATCTGAACTTTATAAAATTTGGAATTAATACTTAAAGGTTGACAACGAAAGATAAAGTTATAACTTTACACGCAGGAAGTGAG
>JALSLT010000052.1 GCA_026988135.1 Desulfurobacterium sp. | reverse complement strand
GTTAACATCCGGGAGAGCAAGGTGTTCGGCAGGAGTGACATAACATAGGAAGTCAGCTCCGGCCTTTGCGGCGATGGCTCCGCCTATTGCTCCGGTTATGTGGTCGTATCCCGGAGCTATATCTGTTACTATTGGTCCGAGGACGTAGAAAGGAGCGTTATGACACAGTCTTTTCTGAAGAACAATGTTGGTTTCGACTTGATTTAGCGAGACGTGGCCGGGACCTTCAACCATCACTTGTACATCTGTTTTCCTTGCTCTGTCAACAAGTTCTCCGAGGGTTATAAGTTCCTCTATCTGACATCTGTCTGTAGCATCTGCAAGACAGCCAGGTCTCATTCCGTCACCGAGAGATAGTGTTACATCATATTTTTTAGTTATTTCAAGAAGCCTGTCGTACTGTTCGTAAAGTGGATTTTCTTTTTCGTTGTAAACCATCCATTCGGCTATGAGAGAGCCTCCTCTTGATACTATGTTCATTACTCTTCCTTCTTCGTAAAGTCTTTCGAGGGATGAAAGCGTAACTCCACAATGGACGGTTATAAAATCGACGCCATCTTTACAGTGTTTTTCTATTACTTCAAACAGTTCGTCAGGTGTCATTTTCCCAATAAATTCATGTTTTTCGACAGCTCCTACGACTGCTTCATATATCGGAACAGTTCCCACCATTACAGGTGAGTTTGCAATAATTACTTTTCTTGTTGTTTCGATATCTTTTCCCGTGGAGAGGTCCATTACCGCATCGGTACCGTATTTTAATGCGACTTTAAGTTTTTCCAGTTCAAGTTTAAGGTCTTCCACGTCAGCGGAACTTCCAATGTTAACGTTCACTTTTGTTTTTAAACCTTTTCCCACCCCTTTTGGTATAAAATTTTCATCTTTTCTATGGTAGATATTTGCCGGAATAACAATTGTTCCTTCCAGTAAGCCTTGGATTATGTATTCGATATCTCTTTTTTCGTCTTTGGCAACTTTTTTTACCTCTTTGGGAATTTCCCCTTTTTTAATAAGTTCAACGATGGTAGCCATTATCCCTCCGTGTTGTGCTTTAACCTGTCGGCTATCTCTTCAGCTATTTTTTTCCCGGACATCAACATGCCGCCAAATACCGGTCCCATTCTGTGAGAACCACAGACGGCGTTTGCTGCCATTCCGCTTGCATAGATTCCCGGATAAACTTCACGGCTGTTTTTAACGGTATCTTCTTCTCCTACACTTGCCCAGAGAGGCTTTTCACCTACTACGCATCCGGTTTTAGTATCAAGTCTTATTCCGGCTTTCTTTTGAAGAGTTGAAACGACATAAGCGTCATGTCCCGTAGCATCTATAACGAATTTTGCTTCTATTGTGAGAGGGTCAACGTGCATGCCGGTTATATCAACGGGAGTCCAGTTGATAACAAGTCCGCAAACTTTATAGTCTCCGTTATCTTTTTTAAGGACTACATCTTCTACAGTTACACCGTTAAATACTTTTGCTCCTGCTTTTACGGCTTTTGATGCTATTGTTGTTACGGCTTCTACGGAATCTGTTGTGTAGTAGCCTTTTTCAAATTTTTCATATTTAACATTAAACTCATCAAGAATCTCTTTTCCCATTTCCTGAACGACGATTTCATTAAAAAGCATTGCGCCGCCCCACATTCCACCACCAATTGAGAGTTTTCTTTCAAAAAGGGAAACCTTAAAGCCTTTCTTTGCAAGATAGTATGCAGCTACAAGTCCTGACGGGCCTCCTCCTACGATAGCAACATCTACTTTAAGATTTGAGAGGAGTTTATTCATAAACCTCTCTATGATTGCTCTTGAGATTACCACTTCATTTAATTCCATTTCCTTTTCCTCCTTGTCTTTCTAAAATAAAAAAGCCGCTAACAGTTTTGTTAGCGGCTAAAATTCCTGTTTTAACAGACGAATTCTAGCCGCTCCCTCCGCCGGTATTATCCGGTTCAGGTTCCAAGGGTTGCCTGTTTTTAGGCTCTCAGGGAATTTTAACCCACCCCTGCGGCTACTGTTCAATTTATTGACACTTTGATTTTTTGCAACTTTTTTACGTATTTACGAACACAGCGGAATTTCGATTAATCCTAAATTCCCGTCTTTTTTCTTGTATAAAACTGCTGCTTTTTTTGTATTGGCATCACAGAATAATACAAATTCTCTATTTGAACCCAGGAGTTTCACCGCCGCATCCTCTACTGTTATCGGTTTATAAAGTTCCGGCTCAACTTCTACTATTTTTATGGGTGTTTCCGTAGTTTCTTCTTCAATTAAAGAGAATTCTCTTATCCCTTCTTTGTTGGGTCTTCTGCTTTGGACTTTGTCTTTTAGTCTTCTTAGTTGCTTTTCTGCTGCATCGGCGACCTCATCTATTGATGTGTAAAGGTCGTCGGTTTCTTTTTTTATTCTGACTGTATGGTCAAAGACGTTGTAGATTACTATCTCGACAGAGGCTCTGTACTTTTCTTTTGAGATAATTACATCCGCAAAGACTTCCTCTTTTGCATTTCCAAGATACTTTTCAAGTTTCCCGAACTTCTCATTGATTATGGATTTAAGAGCTTCTGTCAGGTCGAGATCTTTGCCGATAAGGTTGAGTTTTAGTGTAGTCATACCCCATCCTCCTTTTTTAGTGTCTTATATTTAAAGTATTACAAAACTTATTCTTTGTGAAGAGAGGGCTGATGGAAAAAGCGTTTATTCTATTTTCAGGAGGACTTGACAGTATAATTGCCGTTAAACTTCTCAGGAATTTTGGCTTTAATGTTATCGGAGTCCATTTTAGAACACCGTTTTTCGGAAAAGAGAAAGAAGAGCTGGAGCATCTCGCTAAGGCTCTTGATATAGAGCTTTTAGTTTCGGATATTACCGAGGATTTTCTTCCCGTATTGAAAAATCCTCCTAACGGTTACGGGAAAAATATTAATCCTTGCATAGATTGTAAAGCTTTGATGCTTAAAAAACTTAAAGGTATAGCAGGTGAAAACATTATTGCTACAGGTGAGGTTCTTGGGCAGCGACCTATGTCTCAAAGAGGTGTTTCTCTGAAAAAAATAGAAAAGATAGCGGGTCTTGAAAGGCGGGTTTTTCGTCCTCTTTCGGCGAAAGTTCTTCCTAAAACCGTTTACGAAGAGGAAGGGATTGTTGATATAGATTGTTTTCTCGATATAAAAGGAAGGTCAAGGAAGCAGTATCCAAAGATAATAAAAGAGCTTTCAATCGATATTGAAAATCTTCCGACTCCTGCCGGAGGTTGTCTTTTAACGGAGTCTTCTTATGTGCCAAAAGTTAAAGATCTTATAGAAAATAATCAGTTAACCGTTAAAGATGCGGAACTGCTAAAGATAGGAAGACACTTTAGGATAGGAGAGGCAAAACTCGTTGTAGGAAAAGATAGAGCGGAGAATGAAAAGCTGGAAAAGATGTTTGAGGGAGATGAAATTTTATTATATACTGAAAGTGTGCCAGGTCCTTCCGCTATTTTAAGATGGGAAGATGAAACCGGAGTTATTTTAAAGTGTGCCGAGATAGTGGCTCGATATTCAAAGGGAAAAGATAGAGATGTTGTTGCAGTGATTATTGAAAGAGCTGACGGAAAAAAAGAGAAGTTAGAGGTTAAGCCGAGTAGTGATATTGAGAGATTTAGAATAAATTAAAGGGGGGAGAGATGCCGCTTTTCAAGAAAGTTATCTATTCAACGGATTTTTCGCCACTTGCCGGGTATGCTTTACAGTTTGTGAAAAAACTTAAAAATGCCGGTATGGAGTCGGTTATTGTTGTTCATGTTGTTAACGAGCTTTCCGTAACTTTGCCAAATGGGCTTGACCTACGAGAGAACAAAACTACCGTTGAAGCTCTTGAGAGTGCGGATAGGGAGTATCTTTATAGTGTGTTTGAAAGGGCGGAAGCTATAAAAGAAAAGATAGAAGAGCTTGGTGTTGATGTTGTTTTAAAGGTGATTACAGGTTCTAATACCGCTGAAACTATTGTGGATATGGCTGAAGCGGAAAGAATTGATGTTATTGTTATAGGAGCTCACGGAAAAGGATTTCTTAAAGAGCTTATCCTTGGAAGTGTCTCTCTCGATGTTGTTAGAAAAGCAAAATGTCCGGTACTGCTTATTAAAAAAACAGATTGATTTGAAAATTTTTTGGCGGGGGAGAATTATGCCGGTGTTTAAAAAGGTTTTATATGCTACAGATTTTTCACCTCTTGCGGAAGTGGCTCTTGGTTACGTTAAAAAACTTAAAAATGCTGGAGTGGAAGAGGTTGTCGTTGTTCATATTGTTGATGCAAAACTGACAGGTTTACCGGAAGGACTTGATTTAATAGAGAAAAAAACCGAGTTGATGTTTGAGCTTCCTGAAAATGAAGCGAGGCAGATTCGTGAGCTTATAGATATGGCTGAAGATGTGAGAAAGGAGCTTGTGAAAGAAGGATTGAAAGTTAAACTTTTCTTAAAAGCTGCAACCGATTTTGCTGATAAAATTGTTGATATAGCTGAAAATGAGAAAGTTAAGATTGTTGTTCTCGGAGCTCACGGAAAGAGTTTTTTAACCGAGCTTATTGTAGGCAGTGTTTCCCATAAAGTTATTGAGAAGTCAAAAGTGCCGGTGCTTGTTGTTAAAAAGGGGGAATAATGGGGAAGGTTCTTGTTACAGGTGGTGCAGGATTTATAGGTTCTCATCTTGTAGAATCTCTTCTTGAAGATGGAAGGGAGGTCGTTGTTTTTGATAATTTTTCCACCGGTAAAATGGAAAATCTCCCCAAAGATACCAGATTGACAGTTTTAAAAGGGGATGTTGGAAAAAAAGAGAAAGTGGTTAACCTGTTTGGTTCTTTTGACTTTGACACCGTTTTTCACCTTGCGGCTGTTGCTTCTGTTGCAAAAAGTGTTGAAAATCCGGAAGAAACTCACAGAGCAAACTTTGATGGGACGATGTATCTTCTTGATTGCTGCGTAAAGTTTTCTGTTTCCCGTTTCATATTTGCTTCTTCTGCTGCTGTTTATGGGGATTTACCCGGGCTTCCCAAAAAGGAAAATGACCCTGTTAAACCGCAAACTCCGTATGCCGTTGATAAGTATGCTTCCGAAAGGTATGTTTTAAACGCTTTTGCTTTATACGGTTTAAAAACAAGTGCTCTCAGATTTTTCAACGTTTTTGGTCAAAGGCAGGATCCTTCTTCTCCTTATTCCGGGGTGATTTCAATTTTTGTTGATAGGGCTTTGCGATTTTTAAACGGAGAGGATGTTGAGATAACAATCTTTGGAGATGGAAAGCAGACGAGGGATTTTGTATATGTGAAAGATGTTGTAAAGGCACTTTTGCTTGTTGAGAAAAGTAAAACCGCTTACGGGAAAGTTTTTAACACAGGTACAGGAAAAGAAACATCCCTTCTTGACCTTTTAGAGTACATTGAAAATATAACGGGGAAAATTCCGCCAGTTAAGTTTGCTCCTCCAAGGAAAGGGGATATAAAACACTCCTGTGCGGATATTTCAATGCTTAAAGAGCTTGGCTTTTCCCCTCAGTTTTCTGTTGAAGAGGGGTTACGTGTGTTCTTTTAGAAAATACCATATAGGATTGTGGAGATACGCTAAGGAATTTTTTGAAGGGGCCGAAAGCATAAAAGATGATTTAAATGTGGTTAAATATTATTTGTATGGACACTCTATCGAGTTGGCTTTAAAATCAGTGCTTGTCTTTAGAGGGGAATCTGAAAAAAACTTGAAAAAAGATTTTGGGCATAATCTATTAAAGCTTATAGACCATGTGTATAAAGATAATAAAAGAGAGTTTTATGATAAAAGGGATTTGATTAGGTTACTGAACACTTATTATGAGAAGAAAATGTTTGAATATATATTTGAAGGGTATAAGAAATTGCCTGAAATGATTGAACTGAGAGATGTTTGTCTGGAAATTCTTTTAGATTGTGGAAAGATTATTGGTGTTCCAAAATCTCAATTATATAAATTGAATAAATTGAAAGTGAACGATATTTTGCGTAAGATGGAACAATGGAGTGTTCTCTGGGGAATGAGCATACAATAGAAATTAAAAGCTGAAACTATAAAAATTTCCCTCAAAATCTTATGTTTAATGACTTTTATCTTAAAATTATTAGTTTTGCAGGGGGCTTGTTTTCTGGAACTTCTGGGAGTAAGAGTTCTTGAAAGTCAATTTTAAAGTTTGTATAAAAATTGTCTCTCTCCTGGTTTTTAAATAAAAAGTTTATTATTTTAAAAGTAAGCTATTACTTTTTGGAGGGAGGTGGGATTTTGGAATGGATTTTTAATTTTTAATGTGTCTGCTTTCAGTTCAGGAGAATAGATATTTTACAGGGGCACTTTATGGGTGCCCCATTTAAATTACTTTCCGATACAGAATGTTGAAAATATGATGTCAAGCATATCTTCAATGCTTTTTTTGCCGACTATTTCGCCAAGAGCGTCAAGGGCTTCGTCAAGGTCAAGTGCCAGAAATTCCGGTGATTCTATTTCTGAGTCTATACTTGCCTTTATGTTTTGAAGATTTTTAAGCGTTTTTTCAAGTAGATTTTTGTGCCTTTCGCTTGTTATTATCGTTTCAGCTTCTTTAAAAAGGGTTTCCGGCTCAAGGAGAAGTTTTTTCATTATTGTTTCCGAGAGTTTTTCTATATTTTCACCTGTTTTTGCACTTACTTCTATGCACGTGGCTTTGTAGTCTTTGCATTGGGCTTTTATTCCCTGGTCTTTCTTGTTTATAATAAGTATAAGGTTCGGATTGTTTTTCAGATAGTTGTAAATTTCTCTGTCCTTTTCTGTAAAGCCAGCAGAACCGTCTATAACAAAGAGAATAATATCAGCTTCTTTGAGTTTTTCCTTCGTTTTTTCTATACCGATTTTTTCAACTGTATCTTTAGATTCTCTTATCCCGGCAGTGTCTATCAGGCGGATCGGAATTCCTTTTAAGGTTATTGTTTCTTCTATTATATCTCTTGTTGTTCCCGGAATGTCTGTGACAATTGCTCTTTCTTCTTTCAAGAGGGCGTTAAGGAGGGAAGATTTGCCGACATTAGGCCTTCCTGCTATGGCTATCTTTATTCCTTCACGGATAATTCTGCCGTCTTCGTATGTTTCAAGGAGCTTTTCTATCTCTCTGGCTGTTTTTTCAATTTCTTCTTTTACTTTTCCTGTTTTAATGATTTCAATTTCCTCTTCCGGAAAGTCAACTGCTGCTTCTATGAAAGCTTTTAAGTGAAAAAGTTTGTCTCTTATGGATTCTATTTTGCTGCTTAAAGTTCCTTTAAGATGATTAACCGCAACTTTTAGTGATAGCTCGCTTTCAGCATCTATTATCTCGTTTATCCCTTCTGCCTGGACAAGGTCAATTCGACCGTTTATGAAAGCTCTTTTTGTAAATTCTCCCGGTTCTGCAAGGCGAGCTCCGCAGGAAAGAACTGTTCTCAGGATTTTTCTTACAACGTAGATTCCGCCGTGGGAGTGAATCTCCACTATATCTTCACCGGTAAAGGTTTTCGGTCCTTTCATGTAAACGGCAAGGACTTCGTCTATCTCCTCACCGTTTTTATCAGCAATAATGCCGTAAGTCATCTTTCTATTTTCAAAACTTTCTTTTTGTTTTCTGCTTTTTGTTCTGAAAATTTTTTTAAGGATGGAAAGGGCTTCCTTTCCGGAAATTCTAACGATTCCGATAGCTCCTTTTGATAGTGGTGTACTTATCGCTGCTATTGTGTCTTCACACAGGTGGTCTTTCATGCTTTTATCCCTTTCTCTTCAAGGAGTTTTTTTACTTCAGGATTTTGCTTTGCAAACTGTTTTATGAATTCTATAAATTCCCGTTCGTTCATTTGTTTTATCCCAAGTTTTTCGGCTTTTGCAAGTTTTGAGCCGGGATTTTCACCTGCAACTACGAATGACGTTTTTCCGGTTACCGAATTTGTAGGATTTCCGCCTAAAAGTTCTATGATTTTTTGTGCTTCTTTTCTTGTGAAATCCTCAAGTTCTCCGGTAAATACGACGCTATATCCTACAAGAGGTTTCGGCAGTTCTTTCTCTTTCTCCTCTTCTTCCGTTCTTTCAAACTTAAAGCCTACTTCTTTAAGTTTGTTTATCATTTCGATGTTTTTTTCGGCTTTGAAAAAGTTTTTAATGCTTGTTGCCGTGATTGGTCCTATTCCCGGAATAGATGCGAGTTTTTCGAACGGAGCGCTTATCAATTCGTCTAGGTTTTTAAACTGTTCCGCAAGAAGCATTGCCGTTTTTTCTCCGACATGTCTGATTCCAAGAGCCGTAAGTTTTTTATAAAATTCTGCATCCGTTGACTTTTCAATCTGTGCAAGAAGGTTACTAACCTTTTTATCTTTCCAACCGGGAAGTTCAAGAAGTTTATCTCTATTTATTGTGTAAAGGTCGGCAATACTTCTTATAAAACCTTCATTTGTGAGGAGATTGGCTGTTGACTCGCCAAGTCCTTTGATATCAAGAGTTTTTCCCCAGTAAACCAGGTGTTCTTTTAGTTGAGCGGGACAGTTGATGTTCGGACATCGAGGTACTGCTTCATCAAGTTCGTGAACTATTGGAGAACCGCATTCAGGGCACTTTTTTGGCATATTTACCGGTTTCTCTTCTCCGGTTCTTCTCTCTTTTACTGGTGCCACTATGTAGGGAATGGTTTCTCCTGCTCTTTCAACAAGAACATAATCACCAATTTTTATGTCCTTTCTTTTTATCTCATCGGGATTAAAAAGGGAAGCTCTTGATACAACCACTCCACCTACTTCAACAGGTTCAAGTACGGCAACAGGGGTTAAAGCTCCTGTCCTGCCCACCTGCCAGATAACATCTATAAGCTTTGTTACAGCCTGTTTTGCCGGGAATTTATATGCTACTGCCCATCTTGGGTGATGGAGAGTTTCTCCAAGTTTCTCCCATGCGCATGTATCGTTAACATTAACCACCATTCCATCAGCTTCAAAATCCCAGGATTCCCTTTCCTCCTGACATTTCATTATGTAGTCAATTACCTCTTCTATTCCGTTGCAAACTTTACTTAAGGGAGATACCTTAAAACCGCAATCTCTCAAGATGTTTAAAGCTTCCCAGTGGGTTTTAATATCTTTGCACAGTTTTTTCGGTTCACTGTATAGAATAAAGTAGGTGTAGCAGTCAAGGTTTCTTTTGGCTACTTCCTGTGGGTATTTTAGGCGCATTGTGCCGGCTGCTGCATTTCTTGGGTTTGCAAAAAGAGGCAGTCCTGCTTGTTCTCTTTCTTTGTTCAATTTTTTAAAAACAGACCTTGGCATTATCACTTCACCGCGAATAGAGATAACATTGATGCCGTATTTTGAGAAAGGGGCATTCAGGGGAATCGGTTTTATGGTTTTAACATTGAAAGTAACATTCTCTCCTATAATACCGTCTCCCCTGGTTGCGCCTCTTATGAATGTGTCGTTTTCATATACAAGCTCAATGCTTGCTCCGTCAAATTTCGGGTCCACCACATACTCAACTTTTTCTATTCCAAGGACTTTTCTTACTTTCCTGTCCCACTCTTTTAAATCTTCTGGAGAATAGGTGTTTTCAAGAGAGCTCATTTCCGAAAGATGTTTAACTTTTTGGAAATCTCCGGTGAAAGCCGGGGCGATTCTCTGTGTTGGAGAGTCAGGAGTTACTAATCCCGGGAATCTCTTTTCAGTTTTTTCAAGAGCGTGAAACAATTGGTCATACTGATAATCGGAAATAACGGGATTTGCTTCCACATAGTACTTATAGTCATGATATCTGATAGCTTTTCGTAAATCTTCCGCAAAAATTTTAGCCTGTTCCAGGGGCAGTTTATCTATGAGGTTTTTCTTCTCTATTTTTTTAAGTAGTTTATCCGTTAATTTTTGCAATTCCTGTTCTTCAGATGCTGCGTGTCTCATGTTTCCTCCGGTTGAAAATTTAGAACCTATAAAAAATAATAGCCTCTTTTGGTAAGATTTGAAAGTGCAAAAAGAAAGGTGTTTGAAAAACTGACTATAAATTTTAAGAGATCCTTCCGGCTTTGCCCTCGGAATGACTTTCTTTGTCACTCTGAGGTTGTTTTGCAACCGAGGAATCTTAATATCTTTTGAAGCTAAATTAGGAGTTTTTAAATAGCCTCAGTGTGAAAATGGAAATGGAGAGTTTGCTATGAAATATGGTGTTGTTGGTATTGGTGGAGTCGGTGGATTTTACGGCTCTATGTTGGCAAATGCGGGATTCAAAACGGTTTTTCTATCAAAACCCAAGTACTTAAATGTATTTGTGAATAAGGGGTTAACGGTTGAAAGTTATAAGCAGGGGAAGTTTACTGTTAGAGAGTCGGACAGGATAATTTTCACAGATTCCTATAATTCTCTTAAAGATTGTGATACTGTTTTGCTGTGTGTGAAATCTTATGATACAGAGGATGTTGCCCGAAAACTTTCAAAAGTTGATGGTGTTTTTTCCGTTGTTTCCATCCAAAACGGTATAGAAAATGAAGAGATATTGGCAAAATATATTGGAGAGGAAAGAGTTATTGGAGCTACTGCCTTTATAGGTTCTTACGTAAAAGAGCCGGGGGACGTTGTTCATGAAGCTGCCGGACTTCTTGAAATAGGTGAGCTTAATAAGGTTATTTCCGATAGGGTTGAAGCTATTGCGTCCGACATGAAGGAGGCAGGTATAGATGTAAGAATATCAAAAGACATAAACTATACTTTGTGGAAAAAGCTTATGTGGAATGTAGCTTTTAATCCTTACTCGGTTATTACGAGAGCAACTGTGGGTGAAATTTTAAATATGAAGGAAACCTATGAAATTGTGAAAAATCTTATGGTTGAGTGCAAAGAAGTAGCCAAAGCTTACGATGTTAAATTGAAAGAAAAAACAGTTAAAGGATACCTTAAGTCTTCTGAAGATTTGATGAAGTATAAAACCTCAATGCTTCTTGATTTTGAGAGAGGTAAACCTATAGAGATAGAAGGGATAACCGGAGCTTTAATAAGAAAAGCAAAAGAAAGGGAAATTGATGTTCCTTTCAATAAATGTGTTTACGGGACTGTGAAACTTGTTGATGAAAAAAGAAAACTTCCTGTGTTAAAATAGCGCCATCTTAAACTTTTCAGGAGAGAGAAGTGTTTAATTTTAATAAAGATAAAGTCCAAATAATTGTTATAGAAGATGAGTTAAAGGAGCATAAAACTTTTATTGTTTCCCCGAAAAAGATAAAAATAGCTTTCTTTTCCGTTTTATTTTTCGTTTGTTTTGTTTCCTATCTTGCTGTCAATTCAACGTTAAAATTGTCGCATGTTGCAAAGGAGAATGGAATTCTACAGGAAAAAATAGCTCGCCTATCAGAAGAAAGAGGAAATCTTTCGTCTCAAGTTTCGGAGCTGGAAAAAGAGAAAAAACAAGTTGTAAAGGCTCTATCTCAACGGGTTAAGATGATAGATGCTATCATTAAAACGGCTGGTATAAAGAGAAAGTTGAAAATTTCTGCCGGAAATCGAGGCGGTGTCTATATACCTGTTGAAAATATGACTACAGACCAGCTTTACGATTCTATAGACACAGTTGATAAACTTATCTCAACTTTGAAAATATACCCCCTCGGTGTTCCTACTTCCGGCAAAATTTCATCAAAGTTTGGTATGAGGATAGATCCCTTTACCCGTCTTCTTGCTTTTCATCCGGGAGTTGATATTTCAAATAAGCGAGGTACTCCGGTTAAAGTTACTGCTGACGGGAAGGTTGTTCGGGTGGGAAGATGGGCCGGATGGGGAAAAATGGTTGTTGTTCGCCATTCTTCCGGGTATGAAACCGTGTATGCTCATTTGAGGAAGATATATGTTAAAAAAGGTCAATGGCTTAAGCTAGGACAAGCGGTTGGGGAAATGGGGAGTACGGGAAGGAGTACCGGACCTCATCTTCACTACGGTATTATGAAAAATAACCGGTGGGTAAATCCGATGAAATTTTTGGAGGTTGCGGGAAATGTTTGGAAAAGGAGATAAGAAAGAGATGAAGCCTAAAAAGGATTACAGCTCTTCGGAAATAAAAAGCATACTTTCCAAAGAATTGAAAGTATCCGGCAATATAAAGGCGGAAGGGAAGGTAAGAATAGACGGTCAAATTGAAGGAGATATAGAAGGAGATTATGTGATTTTAGGTGCATCATCTGCGGTTACGGGGAATGTTAATGCGGATATTTTGATTGTTCAGGGAACGATAAAAGGAAATATTAGGTCAGAGACATTGGAGCTTAAAGCTTCTTCTGTTGTTGAAGGAGAAATTTTTGCAAAAAACTTTATAGTAGAGCAAGGGTCAACTATTTCCGGTAAAGTTTCATCGGGAAAATTTCATGAATCAAATATTCAGCCTATAAGAGGAACTATTTCGGGAAAAGGTAAACAGCAATAATTCCCTACATCTGTTATAAGAACAGGGGTTGTTTCTATGTATTCTATAAATTGTTTTATATTGAGCTCCTCTTTTACGAAAAAGGCTCTGCCTCCTTTCGGTAATCCTTCCGGCTTGATGTCCTTGATTCTTACATAACCGAGGCCTTTTACGGAGAGGTAACCTGTGGTATAGTCTGGATCGTCTGAGACACACAGCTCAGCTACTACGTTTTTATGGTGGAGAACTTTGGAGGAAAGAATAATCGCATCTCGCATATTGGAAGTGTAATTTTTGCCGGTACTTTTTTTTAGATGATTGAGAGCTTTTTCAGTAATATCCATATATGAAGCTCTTATACCTCTGAACTTATCGGGTTCAAGTCTCAAACCGGTATCTTTGTTTATAACCATTGCTCCTCTCATGACGGTTGCTGCCGGAGAAGCGCCGCTTATAAGTGCTTTATAGATTGAGAAACCTATGCTTTCATCAATTCCGGCTTTTCTAAATAGTGCTCGTAGTATCTCTTTTAAAGAGTATTTCTCTCTATCGGTGATTTCGTATAAGGGTAAGGTCTTTATCGGTATGGGAGATTTTTCAAGAAGTTCTATTTTTATGTTTATTGTGTCAGGTTTTCCTTTAGAGTGATTTAAAGCTCTCTCGGATAAATTTTGAGTTATGCTGGGGATAAAGCCTTCTTCTATAATTCTTTCGGCACCTGATATATGTTCTCCTTCTTTGCACGCTCGCATCTTTACACTGAAAAGTTTTTTATTGTTCAATTTTTACCTTCACTCCTTCCGGAAAGTAATTTGTTCTGCACGGGAATGGAATATCTATGTTATGTTCTTTAAATAACTTATCTATTTTTTCGTTTATTAGGGATTTCACTCCGTAGGCAGCATCCTTTTTCCTAACATGATAAAAAGCCTGAAAAATAAGGGCAGAATCTCCAAAATTCAAGAAGAATATGGCCGGCTTCGGTTCCCTTAAAACTCCTTGGGTGGATTCTATTGCTTCGATTATAAGTTTTTTTACAAGTTCCACATCGCTTCCGTAGGCTACACCGATTTTTACGGAATCTTTGAATTTTGCGTCCGGATAAAGAGCGTTTTCTATAACTCCTTCGGTCAGTTTTGAATTTGGAACAATAATTAAGTTGTTTCCCGCTATCGTGATGATTCTTGTTGTTCTAAGTCCTATATCGTAAACGTAACCGTCAACATCGATATCTTTTATGTAAACCCTGTCTCCTATTCTGAACTGTCTGTCTGTAACAAGGAGAATACCTGAGATGAAGTTTTTTATTGTGTCCTGGGCAGCAAGACCAACGGCAAGAGAACCAACACCAAGAGATGTTATTAAAGATGTAACGTTAAAGCCAAGTTTATCAAGAAGGATGATGAGAGCTATCAAAACTATAAATATTTTTGTTATTTTTGAAATCATTGAGAAATATGTTTCTACAAGAGGTTCTTCTGAAATGGGAACGGTTTTTTTTGTTTTTTCACTCATATAGTTGATAACCATGTCAACCAATTTTAAAACACCGAAGGTAGCAAATCCTATGTAAAGGCAGTAAGCGGTTATGTCTATGGTTTTTCTCCAGAAAGCTGGTGGATTAAGTTGAAGCACTCCCATGTGAAACAGAAAAGTTGCCAGTATGTAGGTTAGAATAGCTGAAAGTTCAAGGGTTAATCTTTCTCCCTTCGTTATCTTTTTGTCTTTTACAAACTGTTTCATAAGAATTCTGTTTATTACCGGGCGAAGTTTTATGACAATAACAGAAGAGAGTATGAAAATCAGCGGAGGAAGATATTTTAAAAGTTTTTCTACCTCAAAGTTAAAATCCATCCTTCCTCCTTTAAAAAAGTTCTTTGGAGTTTAAAATCAAAGTTACGGGACCGTCGTTTAAAATGTAAACTTTCATATTAGCACCAAATACTCCTGTTTTAACAGGAACCTCTTTTTGACATATTTTGACAAACGTTTCAAACATCTCTTTTGCCTTTTCAGGTGATTCTGATGATTGAAAACTTGGCCTTCTGCCTTTTTTACAGTCAGCTGCAAGTGTGAAATTTGGTATAAGGAGAAGTTCACCTTTTATCTCTTTCAGTGAAAGATTCATTTTTCCGTTTTCATCTTCAAAGATTCTGAGGTTTACTATTTTATCTGCCATCTTTTCCAAAAATGAGGGTAAATCCCCTTTTTCAAACCCTACAAGGGCTACAATTCCTCTCTTTATTGCTCCTGTAATTTTTCCGTTTACAGTTACTTTCCCTTCACTTACTCTCTGAATAACGACTTTCATATTTTCTCCACTAAAGCCTTACAACGCTTTTTGCGTTTGATAAAAACTGGACTACATCGTAAGCGTTTGATGCCTCTCCCACTTCAAGAGATTCAAGAAGATTAAAGTAGTTAAGGCATGTTCCACAGCAGATAATTTTTACGCCTTTGCTTTCAAGTTCTTTTAATGCTTCTATAATTTCGTTATCTGCGCCTTTACATGTGAGTTTCACGGCGGTATTTATAAGAACAATCCCTTTTGGGAGCGGTTCTGCATTTATGAAAGTTTTTATAAATCCTTTTATAAGAATTTTTCCCAACTCCTTATCTTCACCAACGTAGGTGGATGCTATCAGGACGGCGTAATCTCCTGTTTTCTTTTCTGATGTTTGCTCAGGAAGCGTGCAGGTAAACCCTTTTGCTATGGTTATGTAGAACAGTTCTCCTTTCTCCTTAGCATCAACAGTGCAACCTTTATTTTTTGCAAACCGGCTTACGTTCTCCTTTGCCGCTTTATTATCAACTATTACCGTTATAATACCTTCTTCAATCTCTTCAAGAGCCTGTTTGGTTTTTAATACAGGTTCAGGACAGGGTAATCCTTTGCAGTCAATTGATTTTTCCACTTTCCCTTTCCTCCAAAAGTTTTTCCGCCAGTTTTCTGAATATCTTCTTGGCGGCAATTTCTATTGCTTCTTTTTTTCTCCTTTCAATTTCTGCAGGAGCGCCTGTTCCGCTGTAAAATTGATATCCGGAGATATTTAAGGTTTTAAAAGGTTTTTTGTAGCCGTACTTTATCAGTTTTATGACGGCAGTAACGGTTACTTTATATTCAACTGCTTGATCATTGATATTATAGCCTACCGAGTAAGTTGAAACAGTAATAACGGAAGGTTTTATAACAATAGTTTCATCAGGAATCGGAGTTTCGTCAACCATGAATCTTGCGTCTGTGTAGAATGTTTCGTCT
>JALSLT010000051.1 GCA_026988135.1 Desulfurobacterium sp. | reverse complement strand
GGAACAAATGAAAAAACAAATCTCATAGAAAACGGAAAGCTTTTCGGTCTCGGTGCAAGCGACATGAAAGGGGGAGATGCTGTTCTTTTAAAAATAGCTGAAGATTCAATCACAAAAACATCTCCATATAATCTTATCTATATACTTTATGAAAAAGAAGAAGGCCCTTATCTTGAAAGTGGCCTTATGCCGCTTTTTGAAAAATTTAAAAATATCCTTCAAAAAATTGACCTTGCCATAATCCTTGAACCAACGGATAATACCGTTCAAGTAGGATGTCTCGGGGTAATTCACTGCGATATGGTTTTTCAAGGGAAAAGAGCACATTCCGCCCGACCATGGCAGGGAGAAAATGCCATTCATAAAGGATGGAAACTTCTTAAAACCCTCTCGGAAATGCAACCTAAAAAGTACACTTTTCAGGAACTCACTTACTACGAGGTTATCAATGCAACTATGGTTGCATTCACCGGAGGAAGAAACATTATTCCGGAAAACTTCACCGTTAACGTCAATTACAGATTTTCCCCTTCAAAAACTTTAGAAGAAGCAAAAAAAGACTTAGAAAAATTAGGCAAAGAGTCGGGAGTTGGAAAACTTGAATGGAAAGACCTATCGCCTTCAGGTAAAGTTTGCCTCGATAATTCTATTCTACAAAACTTAATCGGAAATTTTAATTTAAAAGTTGAACCAAAACAAGCTTGGACAGACGTAGCCCGCTTTTCCCAGTGGGGAATTGATGCTGTCAACTTTGGTCCGGGACAACCGTCTCAGGCACACCAAAAAAACGAATATATAGAACCACAGAAACTGGAAGAAAACTACCGGATACTCTCTCAATTTCTTTTTTCCGAAAGAAAAAGATGAAGTCCCGATCTCTCGGGACATAAATTTAATTAAACGCCACATCCTCCACCACAGCTTCCACAATCACCGTGATGTTTTGGTCCTTCAATAGCTTCCTGAAGCATTTTATTTACAGTCTCAAGCATAGCTCCAAACTGCTGATTTGCTTCAAGAAAAGTTTTAGCTTTCTCATTTTCTGCAAATTTCTTATAAGCTTCTTCAAGCTGTTGCATAACTTCAGGAGTTCCTGACATTTGAGCCATCTGCTGAAGTCTTTGAAACTCATTATAAAGTTCCATAGCATCAGGGTCAGACAGTAATCCTTGCTCTTGCTCCCTAAGATTCTTTAGTTCTTCGGAACCTGCGATAGCTTGGGCAAGTTCAGCTGCTCTTTTAATTACTTCAGACATACTTCCTCCAAAAAATTTAAGTGTTAGAATTCAACTTATATCAAAATAACAGGAAAGACCAACAGAAACATTAACATTTATAAAATTACATAATCTTTGATAAAAATTCTTTAATACGAGGATTATCCGTTTTTCCGAAAAATGCTTCAACATCAGTATTTTCAACAATTTTCCCTTTATCCATAAAAATAATTCTATCAGCAACTTCCCTGGCAAACCCCATCTCATGAGTAACACATAAAATTGTTATATCTTCTTTAGCCAGTCCTTTCATAACATCCAAAACTTCCGTAACCATCTCAGGGTCAAGAGCCGAAGTTGGTTCATCAAACAACATCACTTCGGGTTTCATAGCGAGAACTCTTGCAATTGCAACCCGCTGTTTTTGTCCTCCAGAAAGTTCACTTGGATATTTATGCAACTGATCCCCCAATTTTACCCTTTCCAGCGTCTCTGTAGCTACCTTTTCAGCTTCTTTTTTATTTTTCTTTTGAACCTTCACAAGTGGAAGCATTACATTTTCAAGAACTGTCATATGGGGAAAAAGATTAAAGTGCTGAAACACCATCCCTACTTTTTTTCTTAATTCTATAGGCTTTAATTCCCTTATATCTTTTCCATGGAAAAGTATTTTCCCCTCATTTATCTCTTCAAGCCTATTTATACACCTTATCATTGTCGATTTTCCACTACCACTGGGACCACAAATAACTATTATTTCAGACTTTCTTACATCAAAATTTATATTATCCAAAACCCTAAAATCAGTAAAATATTTTGTAACATGATCGAAAACTATCAATTTTTCCTCGCTTTTAACCTCACTCACTTAACTGTTTCCTCCATTTGTATTCAAGATGCCTTGCAAACTTACTAACCAAAGAAGCTATAATAAAATAAACAACAGCAACAACGGTAAAAATCTCAATACTTAAAAACAACCTATTGTTTAAAATCGTAGCAGCCCGGAAAAATTCGATTACTCCGATAATATACGCAAGGGAAGTATCTTTAAAAAGAGCAATATACTGAGAAAGAAGTGCCGGAAGCAT
>JALSLT010000050.1 GCA_026988135.1 Desulfurobacterium sp. | reverse complement strand
TCAAGTCCGGGTATTAGTCTGAAAACCTTTCTTTGTTCAGAATATGTAAGTTTTGTTTGAAATCCGACTAGGTTTAACAGTGTGCCCTCTCGGTTCTCTTTTCTTAATTGTAGTACGGCGAAAGGCCTTTTACCGTTTTTTGGATTTATCAATCCAACCGGTTTAAGAGGGCCGAAGAGAAGAGTTTCTTTACCTCTGTTTGCCATTTCTTCAATAGGCATACATCCTTCAAAATAGGCTTCTTTTTCAAACTCTTTCAAAGGAACTTTTTTTGCTTCCATCAATGCAGTATAAAATTTTCTGTATTCCTCTTCTGTCATAGGGCAGTTTAAATAATCGTTGCCCCCTTTGTTGTACCTTGAACCCCAAAAACATTTTGAGTAGTCGATGGTTTCGGCATAGACTATAGGAGCTATTGCATCGTAAAAGGATAGTGCTTCTTCTCCCAGGAAATTGTAGAGATGTTTGGAGAATAGATCTGAAGTTAAAGGTCCCGTAGCGATGATAGTTACTTTTGATATGGGAATTTCCGTTATCTCCTTTCGTATAACATTGATGTTAGGATGTGTTTCTATTTTTTTCGTTATATATTTCCCAAAATTTTCCCTATCTACCGCTAAAGCTCCGCCTGCCGGAACCAATGTTTCTTTGGCTGTTTTTATTACGATAGAGTTGAGAAGTTCCATCTCTTTTTTTAGAAGTCCCCTTGGAGTTGTTTCCTCGATTCCTCCAAGAGTATTACTGCAAACAAGTTCTCCTAAATATTCCGTTTTATGAGCCGGTGTTTGTTTAAGGGGCCTCATTTCATATAGACTTATTTTAAAGCCTTCATTGGCGAGATACCAAGCTGCTTCAACGCCTGCGAGTCCTCCGCCTATAATATTAATTTTTTCCATTTTTATCCTTTTTCTACCAAATTTTCTATCTTTTTGGCTTGTTCGGCTGCTATGAGGGCATCTATCATCTCATCCATTTCACCATCTAAAAACTGTTCCAAGTTGTAAAGAGTTAACTTTATCCTGTGGTCGCTTACTCTATTTTCCGGGAAATTGTAAGTTCTTATTTTTTCACTCCTATCTCCGCTTCCTATCTGAGCTTTCCTTGTAGAGTCAAGATTTTCTTTTTGTTGTTTTTCATATATCTCTTTCAATCTTGCTCTTAAAATCTTCATAGCCTTGATTCTATTTTGTATTTGGGAGCGCTCGTTGGAGCATGTTACAACAAGTCCGGTGGGAGCATGGGTGATTCTAACGGCAGAATCTGTTGTGTTTACGTGTTGTCCACCGGCTCCGGAAGATCTGTAAGTATCTATTTTTAGATCTTTTTCATCTATTTCCACTTCTACGTCTGCGGCTTCAGGGAGAATTGCTACAGTTGCTGCGGATGTGTGAATTCTGCCTCCCGATTCTGTTACGGGTATTCTTTGAACTCTGTGAACACCGCTTTCATACTTTAATCTGCTGTATGCTCCTTTACCCGATATAAGTGCGTTAATTTCTTTGGAGCCTCCAAGTCCGGTTTCGTTTTGGGAAAGAATTTCCACTTTCCATTCTTTTCTTTCGGCATATCTACAGTACATTCGGAAAAGATCTGCTGCAAAAAGTGCCGCTTCTTCTCCTCCGGTTCCGGCTCTTATTTCGAGAATAACATTTTTTTCATCGTTGGGATCTTTAGGAATAAGAAGGGTTTTTAACTTGTTTTCAAGTTCTCCTATTTCTTTTTCAAGTTCTTTTTTTTCCTCTTTGGCAAGCTCCATGAACTCTTCATCTTCTCCCAATTGAATCATTTCTATGGCTTCTTCTATCTGTTTTTCAATCAAGTTATATTTGTCGTATGTCTCAACTATAGGTTGTAACTCTTTATGTTCTTTTGCCAGGTTTTTGTATCTGTTTCCGTCGGAAATAACTGAGGGGTCACTTAAAAGTTTTTCTATATCCTTAAATCTTCTATTTATTTCATTGAGCCTTTTAATTACACTTTTTTCCATATCTCCTTCCAAGTTTTGAAAAATTATTTCTTTTCAACTGTTTTTCTTAGAAAATCTCTCTTAAGTTTTTTGTATCGTTGGAGGGCTAATCCTCTCTGTACAGGTGATAATTTGTCTATAAATACAATTCCGTTAAGGTGATCTATTTCATGTTGGAAGGCTCGAGCCAACAAATCTTCTCCTTCTATAAAAAATTCCTCACCGTTAAGGTTTTGAGCTTTTACTTTAACATATTTTGCCCTTTTAACCTTTTTGTATAGTCCGGGTAGGGACAGGCATCCTTCCTGATTAAATTGTTCTCCTTTCATTTCGATAATTTCCGGATTTACCAGGATGATTTTTTCTTTTCCCTGCTTATCTTTTCCCGAATTCATATCAAGGATGATGATTCTTTTTAATATTCCAACCTGGTTACCTGCAAGTCCGAGTCCTCCGCGTTTGTACATGGTTTCAAACATTTGATTGACTATATTTTTCAACTCTTCGTTGAATTTTTTTACCTCATCTGCTTTTTTTGAAAGAATTTTATGTGGGTAAAGCAGTATTTCCATTTTCTACTCCTTAAACATTGCCGAATATGAAATTATACGATTTTACCTGGTCTTTTTCAGATTTAGCTTCAAGTGTAAAAAGAGCAGATTCCTCGCTTCTATTTATGAATTCTATTAAACTGGAGAAATTTATGACTCCATCTCCGGCAGCTATGTGAAGGTCGTTTTTTCCATCGTTATCATGAATGTGAAACTCAAACAGTTTATCCGAGCTATTTTTTATCCATTCTGATAATGGTAAAGAGGAAAATATCTTCCAGTGGCCTATATCTATGCATATTCCAATGTTTTTTTTATCTATTGCCGATATAAGTTTTAGCAGATGTTCGGGAGTTTCATCAAATACATTCTCTATAGCCAGTCTTGTATTTCCAAATATATCGGAAATATATCTGAAGGTGTTAACGCAATTGCTAAACCAGCTATTGTATATAGGAAGAATTTTTCTTGGATGAAATCCTGAATGGAAAACTATTACTTCAGGGTTTAAGATTTCGGTTATGGGACGCATTTCTTTATACCGTTTTATGGTAGCTTCTCTAACGTAGCTGTCTATGGCTCCCGGATTAAGGTCAATGAATGGAGCATGAAAAGTTACAGGATTGTTATTTATGACTTCTTTGATTTTTGCAAAAAATTTAAGTGGAACATTTTCTAAAACATCAGCTGTAATTTGAAGTTCAACGCCAAATCCGTTTGATACGGCTCGTTCTATTCGTTCAATATTTCTATCTAAAATTTCTTTTCCCGGTATGTGGGCAATAACTTTCATCTTTTCCCTCTCAAATGTTGTAATCGAAATTTATAAAGCTATTAGTTATAGTGCAACAAAAGACTTTGTTAAAATAATGTAAATTTTTTTGGAGGAAGCTATGAGAAAGTTTGTTTATATAGCTACTGTTTTTCTTTTTTCACTGCCTGCTTTTGCAGGTAATGTGGATACTTTTGGAATTGGTTCTACGGCTACATCGCTTGGGGGAGCTTTTTCTGCAACAGCGGATGATCCGTATGCAGTTTATTATAACCCTGCCGGCCTTGTAAACGTAGAAGGGCAGGTTGTCTCTTTCGGTTTTGAAGTTTTAAATCCTGAGCTTAAAGTTGATAATTTCAAGGCTGAGGATGGAGATGGAGCAAAGGTTGTGCCTTATGATGTTGGTTTTAAAGATGAATCTCCTATTCTTCCAGTGCCTTTTATGGGTTATTCTGTAAAATTAAATGAAAAGGTATCTTTTGGTATTGCTACTTATATTCCTTACGGTCTTCATATAAAGTGGGATTCTGATCCTGCCGTTAATCCTGCTGCTTATAACTGTTTTGAGTCTTACTATATTCGTGGTGTTGTTACTCCTGCTGTGGCTTTAAAGGTTAATGAAAGGTTTTATTTGGGTTTTGGTGTTTCTTTTGGGCGTTCAGATGCCGGAACTCAAAGAAGGCTTTATGCTCCTACAATTCCATCTTTACATAACAGAATTATAAAGTCTGAGTTTTCAGATGATTTTAATGTTTCTTTTAATTTTGGATTTATGTATAAACCGCAGGATAAAGTTACTTTTGGCTTAACTTACCGTTCAAGGACGGTAACCGATTTTAAAGGTACTGTTGAAGTTGAAGGTTTCACTAGTGTTGATGCCGAAACCAAAATTGATCATCCTGAGCAGATTCAGGGTGGAATCAGATATACGCCTGATGAAAGATTGTCCCTTGAGCTTGATGTTGTATGGACACATTGGAGTGTGGTGGATGGATATGTTGTAAGGTTTGAAGAGCCTTTACTTGGAAAGACGGAAGAGGTGTTTGTAAGAGACTGGGAGGATACAAGACAGGTTAGGTTTGGTATCTCTTATAAGCTTAATAAAATGGTTGTTTTAAGAGGTGGTTATTTTTACGATCCTTCTCCAATTTCAGATCACACGTTTGATATGGCGTGGCCGGATGCTGATAAGAAAACATACTCTTTAGGTGCAGGTTTCAATTTTGGAAGATTAAAGCTTGACACGGTGGTTCAATATAGTGTTTCTGAGAGCAAAAGAGAAATAGGCGGGGAAAGTGAAGAGCTAAATAGCAGTTATAATGATGGTTCGGTAGCATTGTCAGCGGAAGGAAAGCTGTGGGGCGTTGGGGCAACTGTTTCCTACTCGTTCTAAATTGAATTTTTGCAGGAGGTGAAAGGTGAGAAATTTTTTAACTTTTTTGATAGTGTCCGGTTTGCTTTCTTCGTGTGGTATTCAGCTTGGAAAACTTGATGAAAGCTCTATGACTATTGATAACGAAACAAATATAGACAGAAATGGTCTTGCTTTTGATCCTCAGTCTGAAATCATCCCTTTTCCAAATGATATTTTATGGGCTGCTTCTGGTGGAAATTTGACTTTGCCAGAGGATAAAGGAAATGATAATGCTACCAATCTTTTGTATAGAGCGGTTAACTCTCTTAGGGTAAAAGGATTCAGTCCAAATATGTTTATAGCTGTTCCTCTTATCAATGATTTAAAAATAAAAAACCTGGATGGATATTATAAGTTGTTTGATTTAACAGACTTAAAACTTTGTGCTACTGCTGGAACCGGTTGTGCAGGAATTGACGAAACTTCAAAACTTACATACTTACAGGATAAGAATTATTTAAAGTTTTATCCTGTTGAGTCTATTGATGCTGGGCATCAATATCTCTTCCTTTTACTTGATGGAATTAAGGATGAGATTGGTAATCCGATTATAGAATCCACAATCTATTCTTATCTTGAGTCTAAAGATTCTTTATCTGACCAAATGCTTGAAACTCTCAGAAAAAGCTATGCCTATCTTTATGACGAAGTTTTACCGGCAATAAATCCTTTACTTAATAGGGATACCGTTCTTGAGATGTTTACTTTTACAACAGCAAACAGAACTTTATCTGTTTCAGATTTTTCCGTGATAAATGCTGCTTTAACAAACGAGACAATTGCTGAGAATCTTAAAAATTATATATCCGGTTTGGATTATTCAGTTCTTGATGCTGAATATAAAACTATAGAATCTCAAGCTTTGTCTGTTGTCGGACAGGTTGATTTGGACAATCGTACTTTCACAACACTTTCAATTTTAGATAACAGAATAGAAAACATAAATTATTCTATTTTTAACGGTGAAAATTACACAGATACCGTTTATATCTTTATGCACGGTCTTGGGGGTAATAAAACTCTTGCCGGACTCCTTACACCGGATATTTCTCTCCCTGTTGTGGCTTTTGACCTTCCCTGGCACGGAAGTAGAGTATTAACAGAAGATAAGCTTTATACGAGTTGTAATGAAACAGTTTCAGGAAGTTGTTTTCTTACGGAGAATCCTGGAACTGACAGGATAAATTTTTATCAGTCCATATTTGATTTGAGGGTTCTTTCCGAGGCTCTAAAATCCGGAAAAATAGATATAGATGGGGATGGAAATCCTGATACTCCGACAAATATCTATTTCTTGGGTATGTCACTCGGCAGTATAGTTGGAGCTCCATTTGTTTCTCTGGATAGTGGAATAGGTAAAGCCGTTTTTAATACCGGAGGGGCTAACTTTGCTGCTCTTCTTGATACGGCAGAAAATTCTTTTGTAACCTCTCTGATAGATAGATTAGGGGTTGAGAAGAATAGTTTGGAATACTTTGTTTCTCTTGGTATTTTTGAAACATTGCTTGATCCTGCTGATCCGGTGACTTTTGTAGATTCTTCTATTTCAGATAAAACAATTATTCAATCAGCTTACGGTGATTCTATTGTTCCTTTCATTTCAAACAAAGTTTTTGCTAAGGCTGCTGGATTTACCGATTTCCAGTATATTGATTTTGATAATGTTGCTGTTTCTACAGGCTGGTATATGTTTGGGAATAAAACAGCTTATGTAAATCATGGATTTTTGTTGAATACCGATACAAGCTATTATCCGGAAGTTTCTCTGTATCTTGGGAATGAAACCTTTCTTATAAATGCTCAAAAAGCAGCGAGAGAACAGATAGAAAAATTTTTTGAGAATTAATTTTTAAAGGGGGCAACGCCCCCTTATAGTTTATACTTCTTGAATTGCACCCTTTGAAGCTGATGACGCTAATTTTGCAAACTTTCTTAGCAACTTTGATTTAACTTCTTTCTTTAAAGGTGTAAAGTCTGTGAGTCTTTTTCTGATTTCCTCTTCATCAACAAGAAGTTCAAGTTTTCTTTCGGGAATATTAAGATAAATTTTATCTCCATCCTTTATGATTCCTATCACTCCACCTTCATCGGCTTCAGGTGAGATGTGGCCTATACATGGACCGTGTGTTCCTCCTGAGAATCTTCCGTCTGTGATAAGGGCAACGGATTCACCAAGTCCCATTCCCATTACGGCTGCGGTAACGGCTAACATTTCTCTCATTCCGGGACCGCCTTTCGGACCTTCGTATTTTATGACTATTACATTTCCCGGTTTTATTTCGCCTGCCATTACGGCTTTCATTGCATCTTCTTCACAGTTGTAAACTTTTGCGGTTCCTTTAAAAACTTTCATTTTTTCACTTACAGCTCCTTGTTTTACAACGGCACCTTCAGGTGCAATATTGCCGTAAAGTATCGCTATTCCGCCCTCTTTTTTGTAGGGATTTTCCACCGGTCTTATGACATCTTCGTCCAGAATTCTTCCTCTGGTAGCAATAGTTTTTATAGGGGTTCCCGAGACGGTAGGATTGTCTTCTATCATTGTCTCAAGCCTTTTTAGAACACCCGGGATACCTCCAGCGTAATGAAGGTCTTCCATTAAGTATTCTCCCCCCGGTCTCATATTACAGATTTTTGGCGTATTTTTACTTAGGTCGTCAAAAACTTTAATATCAAAAGGAATTTCAGCCTCATAAGCAATTGCAGGCAGATGAAGTACAGTGTTGGTTGAGCCTCCGAGAGCAAGGTCAACCATAATAGCGTTTTTAAATGCGGTTGGGGTTAAGATATCTCTGGCTTTTATGTCTTTTCTGACAAGCTCGACTATTTTTTCTCCGGAACTTTCAGCTATTCTTTTTTTCTCTGCCAGTGGTGCGGGTGATGTACCACAGTATGGAAGAGATATTCCGAGAGCTTCTGACAAACATGCCATTGTATTTGCCGTGAACATTCCTTGGCATGCACCTGATGATGGGCAAGCGGTTTGTTCGTATTCTAATAGCTCTTCAAGAGATATTTCTCCCGTTTTATATTTTCCTATTGCTTCAAATGTGTGGGTTACTAGGTCAAGTCTTTCCCTTCCTTTTCTTCCTGCTAACATTGGGCCTGCAGTTACTACTATGGCGGAAATGTTAACTCTTGCGGCACCCATAAGCATACCCGGAGTTATTTTGTCACAGGCTGTTAGGAGAACTATTCCGTCAAGTTGATGTGCATTTACAACATCTTCAACGCTATCGGCTATCAGTTCTCTTAACGGAAGAGAAAATCGCATTCCTTCGTGTCCCATCGCAATACCGTCACATATTGCTGGTACTCTTACGATAAAAGGTGTTCCTCCTGCTGCTGCTACTCCCCTTTCTATAAATCTTTCCAACTGGAACATGTCGGCATGTCCGGGGACAAGGTCAGTGTAACTTGATATTATGCCGATAAGAGGTTTATCTATGTCTTCTCTTTTTATACCCGTTGCCATCATAAGAGCTCTGGCAGGAAGTTTCTCAAACTCTCTAAAAACGTCACTTCTCATTCTTTGCAGCCTCCTGGGCTTTCTTGATTAAAATAACCATTTCATCTCTTAGCCTAAGTCTCTCTTTTTTCATTTTTTCAAGTTCGATTTCTTCTGTTGGTGTCAGGTAAGTTTTTCTTTCCATTTTATCTATAATGTCGTCAAGTTCCTGATGTTTTTTTTCAAGAGTTGCAAAGTGGTGGAACTTTTTCCTTGCCAGTTCTTTTAGGTTTTCGTCTCTGTACATCTTTAACCTCCTTGGTTTCTATTTTTAACATCATTACGATGCCGTTATTACCTTTACCGTAGTAATTTTCCCTTATTCCTATTTGTTTAAACCCTAATTTTTCGTATAACTTTATTGCCAAACTGTTACTTTCCGAAACTTCTAGAAATAGATATTTGATACCATTTTTTCTCATCTCTGCTAAAGTATTAACTATCAATGCTTTACCGATGCCTAATTTTCTAAATTCATTCTCAACTACAACAAGATGAATTTCCGCTTCTTCTGTTAAGGTTTGATAAAGTATAAATCCGACAATTTTGTCGTTTAGTACTGCAATTTTGCCACTAATCAAGGGATTCGAGTACTCTTTATCCATGCTTTGTTTGTAGCTGCTGAAGTTCCTACAAATTAGAGAGCTTATCTCTTTTATCTCTTCTTTATCCCAATTTTTTATTTTGAGGTTTTGCATCTGGTCGCCTTATGTATATAGGTTCAATTTCTTCTCTGTATCCGAAAGTCTTAGCGTATAAAGAAGCACATATGGCTATTGATGAGAAAGTCCGTTTAACAAAAATATTTTCTTTTTCTTTAAAAAATTTACCTATAGAAGAGCTTAGGTCGAAATTCCCGGTTATAATAATTTGGCCGGGAAGTTGTTTTATTCTATCTATGACATCTTCTTCCGGAATATCCTCTGGGGGAAAAATATCTCTGTTTTTATCTCTGCAGTAGGTGTAGTAACGGTTTTTTCTTCCCTCTACTATAACAAATACGGGCAGTCCGGAGTTCAGGAAACAGAATGAAAACGCTTCGAGGGTTGATACGGTACCTATTTTTTTAATTTTTTTAGAAGCTTTAAAGGCTTTCGCTATGGATAACCCTATTCTTATGCCTGTAAAGGAGCCTGGTCCTGCCGTAAATATTGCAAGGTCTATTTCGTAAAACCTATTTTTATTGGTACCTAAAATCTGTTGTAAAGATTTAAATACACTTACAGAGTGCTGTTTCGGAGAGTTCCAACTTTTTGAAGCTACCAGTTCATTTCCATTTATTAGTGAAACGCTTCCGACAGGTAGTGATGTATCTATGCCTAAAACTTTCATTCTGCTTTATACCTTTAAAAGTTATTTGGTTTCTAAAGTTTATTATAGCAATTTTTATGAATTCTGTAGTTGTTCGACGATTTTAGTTACGATATAGTTGAAAACGGTGAAATATTGCCGGTTGAGTTTGAGAATTCCTTGGTTATAGAAAATTATTTTTTCCTTTAAAAGTTCCTGAACCATTTGACTTTTTAAAGCGGTTTTCTCAAAAATTTCTTTCTCTTTTATAGATAGTGCTATTCCGAAAATTGTTCTTAAACCCATTCCGATTTTTAATTTTAGTAATTCGGAAGAAGAGAAATTAATCTCTTCCGCTGATAGATTTTTATTGTTCCATAAATTTTTTCTGTAAATTTCAATATTTGAAATATTTTTAAAGTACTTATTGTTTATGAAAGATGCGCCTGCCGGTCCCAGTCCCACATAATTATGTAAAAGCCAATAGGAAAGGTTGTGTTTGCATTCAAAATTTTTCTTTGAGAAGTTGGAGATTTCATACTGCCTAAAACCTAATTTTTCAAGCTCCTTTACGGTAGTTCTATAGAAGTTTTCAAACATTGAATCATTTGATAGATGTAGCCGATTTCTCTTTTTAAACATAGGAGTGTCTTTATACAAAGTGAAACCGTAAATAGAAATATGCTTTAGTTTGTCAAACTTTTTAATGAGACTTATGTCTCCTAAAAGTTCAGGTTCCGTTTGTTCGGGCAAAGCTATCATAAGGTCTGCGGAAACATTTTCAAATACGGAAAGAGCAATTTCCAAAGCACTTATGGCTTTTTCTGCGTTGTGTCTTCTTCCGATAATTTTCAGCAATCTGTTGTTGAAAGTTTGTATTCCAATACTTACTCTTGTGATTCCTGCTTTTTTCAACTTTTGAAGATAGTTTATGTTTATGTCTTCAGGATTAAGTTCAACAGTTATCTCTTTCGGGTACTTTTTAAATCGACCTATAAAGCTTTTGAAAAACTTAGGAGAAAAAAGAGAGGGAGTTCCTCCCCCAAAATAGATGGTTTTAGGTTCCGGTTGGAGATTTCTTACTTTTATCTCTTTTTTAATTAAAAGGTGATATTCATTTTCATCAAAACTTCCGGATTCATCCGAGTAAAAATCACAATAAGGACACTTCTTCTTACAAAATGGAATATGTACGTAAACATGATTTATGTTTCTCATATCTTATCTAAAGCTGTAAGACACGGAAACTGTCGGAACAAATATCGTTTCTGCTCCGAAGAATCTACTAAAGAGATAAGCTCCTCCACCGATGGAAAAAGCCCCGGTCTGTCCGGTTATATCATCACCTACTGGAAGGTCATACTCTATTCCTCCACCTATATAGGGATAAATTATGGAAGTTGTTCCTGCTTCCCCGTATAGATGGACGGTTTGGAGTTCATCTTTTGTGTTAATATAGTATCGGAAGCCAAATCCAAGTCCTGCTGTTATTCCGTAAAGATATTTAGGTGCGCCGTTAGCACTTCTTTCCATTCTTCCGGCGAAAATTGTATCAAGGCCGACACGCCATTGGTTCCCTGGCAATTTAATAGTAGTACTGTTTTCTGCATGTACTTTTAAAGGTGTTGCTAATGTTAAAAGCGATAGTCCTGTTAAAAGAAATTTTCTTATCTGCATTTTTCTCTATCTCCTTATGATGCTTTTTTACTCCTCAATTAAAGATACTATAAAAAGATTTGAAATGAAAGAGGGATTGTTGTAAATGTTTTTTAAAAGGTTTTTTACCTCAGGGGAGTGTATCGTTAAAATAACTTATTCCCAAAGATTTTCATTGAATTTCGGATACTATTTTGTAAATGATGAAATTGCTATCTGAAATAAAAAAAGAAATGGAGATTAATTACTACTCTCTTTGACAGATGGTTGTTAATAGTGTATCTTTAGGCTGAAATGAGAAAATTAAAGCTTAATAGTATAATAGCTGGAATTGTATTTATTACGGTTTTTAGTTGTGGAGACACCGGGGCTTTAGCCTCTTCCTGTGTGTTTACCGGTTCCGATGTTTTAACGGTTTGTTCTATTGATTCGAATTCTGTAAAAGGGAAATTAAAAAATTCGGCAAGTGAAATTCAACTTTTGATTGAGAAAACTTCCAATGAAGTTAAACAGATAAAAAGCTTTTTTTCAGAAATATATTCTTTATTTCAAAGTCTGGTCCTTAATATCAAATATTCTCGAGCTCCTCCTTTCTAATTTTGTTTGAATTCTTAATTTCAGAAGATTAAATTTCAGTCTAATTTGAGGAGGATTTTATAATGATAGATCTTGTTTTAACAAAAATATTTGGAAGCAGAAATGAAAGGGCTGTCAAAAAGTTAAGACCTGTTGTAGATAAAATAAACAGTCTTGAGTCGGAATTTGAAAAGAAAAGTAAAGAGGATTTGCAAGCTTTAACTGAAAAATGGAAAGAGGAACTTTCCAGGCTGGAAGATGAGAAAGAACAATTTAAGTATATGGATAAAATTCTTCCGGAAGCTTTTGCAGCTGTGAGAGAAGCTGCAAAAAGAACTTTAGGAATGAGGCACTATAATGTACAGCTTATAGGCGGAATGGTTTTACATTACGGGAAAGTTGCCGAGATGAAGACAGGGGAAGGGAAAACTCTTGTGGCAACTTTGCCTGTTTATCTTAATGCTCTTGCAGGGAAAGGCGTTCATGTCGTAACAGTTAATGACTATCTTGCAAAAAGAGATGCGGAGTGGATGACCCCTGTTTATAACTATCTTGGAATAACTGCCGGTTATCTTCAAAACAGTATGGAAAAAGATGAACGTAAGGAGATGTATAGTAGGGATGTAATTTACGGTACCAATAGCGAGTTTGGTTTTGATTATTTAAGAGACAATATGGCTTTTTCAAAAGAGGAAAGAGTTCAAGGAGCTCTTTTTTATGCGATTGTTGACGAGGCAGATTCGATTCTTATAGATGAAGCTAGGACTCCTCTTATAATTTCCGGTCCTTCCGAAGAAAATATTGATGTTTATTATATAGCCGATACTATAGTTAGACAGTTGAAGAAAGATAAACATTTTACGGTTGATGAAAAAAACAAAACTGCTATTTTAACGGATGATGGAATAAGGGAGGTTGAGAAAGTCGTTTCAAAAATGACTCAGTTGAAGGATTTTAACCTTTACGATCCCAAGTTTTCCGATCTTCTTCACGGAATTATTCAGTCTTTGAGAGCTCATAATCTTTTTAAAAAAGATGTTGATTATGTTGTAAAAGACGGAAAAGTGGTGATAGTTGATGAGTTTACCGGAAGAATAATGCCCGGAAGGAGATGGAGTGACGGACTTCACCAAGCGGTTGAAGCAAAAGAAAAAGTTAAAATAGAGGCGGAAAACCAGACTCTTGCTACAATAACTCTTCAAAACTATTTCAGGCTTTATAAAAAGCTTGCCGGAATGACAGGTACTGCGGAAACCGAAGCTGCAGAACTTAAAGAGATTTATGGTCTTGATGTTGTTGTTATTCCTACGAATAAACCTGTTATAAGAATCGATCGTTCCGATGTTATCTATAAAACGATGAAAGCAAAATATGATGCGGTTTTTAAGGATATAGAAAAAAATTACAAAGTTGGCAGGCCGGTTCTCGTAGGTACTAATTCTATTGAAGCTTCCGAATATCTTTCTTCTCTTTTAAAACGTAAAGGTATTCCTCATAAGGTTTTAAATGCCAAATACCATGAAAAAGAAGCCGAGATTGTGGCTCAGGCCGGAAGCCTCGGGGCTATTACTATTGCGACGAATATGGCGGGTAGAGGTACTGACATTATTCTTGGTGGAAATTCGGAGCATATGGCAAAACAGGAGCTGAAAAAAAGAGGGATAACTCCGGAAAAGGTTGAAGAAGGAAAATATGAAGAGCTTTTAAGAGAAGAGACGATAAAGTTTAAAAAACAAACGGAAGAAGAGAAAAAGAAAGTGCTGGATTTAGGTGGCCTTTACATTATAGGTACCGAAAGGAATGAAGCTCGTCGTATAGACAATCAGTTAAGAGGTCGTGCGGGAAGGCAAGGGGACCCCGGAGAGTCGAAGTTTTTCCTTTCCCTCGAGGATGATCTTTTGAGACTTTTCGGTTCGGACAGGATTAAAAAGTTGATGGAGATGATGAACGTTCCCGACGATGAACCTATTACTCATAAGATGGTTTCGAAAGCATTGGAGAATGCACAGAAAAGGGTTGAGGATCAAAACTTTCAAATAAGAAAAAGACTTCTTGAATATGATGAGGTTTACAATGTTCAGAGAAGAGTTATTTATGAACAGAGGAATAAGCTTCTTGACGGAGCGGATTTTAAAGATGATATCTTCTATATGATAGAGGAAGTAGTGAGAAGACTTGTAGATACTTATGCTCCGGATACCGTTGTTCCTGATGAGTGGGATTTTAGGGAATTGAAAAAAGCTATTGAACTAAGGTTCGGAATGGAATTTGAGATTCCCGATAGTTTTAAGGAACTTCTTGATATGGATATTGAGAATGCAGTTGACGAGAAAGACAAGTTGTTCCATTTGATTTACGATAGAGTTATTAAAGAGTATGAAGAGAGTGAAAAACTTATTGGAAATGAGCAGATGAGAGAAGTGGAAAGAATAATAATGCTTCAAACTCTTGACCACTATTGGAGACAGCACCTTAGAGCTCTTGACCATATTAAAGAAAGTATAGGATGGCGAGGTTATGCCCAGAAAGATCCTGTTGTTGAGTTTAAAAAGGAGGCGTTTACTCTTTTTGAGGAACTTATTGCAAATATAGAAAACGCGACGATAGATGGAATATTTAACTATTTCAAATATGCTGAGACTCAGTTTGATGAGGAAAATGCAAAGGCCTAAGAAACACTAGGTCTTTACATTTTTGTTTTTTTGTGATAAGGTGGCACCATGGGAGGGAAGAGGATGAGAAAGCTATTGATTGCTACTGTTTTAATCTTGCTACCGTTAACGGCGGCAAGGGCGGATCTTTATGTGGTAAGAAGAGGTGATTCCCTTTATAAAATAGCCAGAAAATTTCATACTAAGATAAAGACAATTAGGAGACTTAACGGATTAAGGGGTAATGTTCTAAAACCGGGACAGCGTTTAATTGTTCCGGGGAGAAGTAGATTTGCAAAACCTAAAAAAAGTGTTGCGACGATAAAGCTTCTTGAGAAAGAAGCTGATAAACTGATTGCAGATAGCAAAAACAGAGCAATCGAAACACTTAAAGAGTTAAATTCGCAGGATATCTATTCTCTTACAGATGTTATTGATACTGAATCAGAACTTCTTTCGGATGCAATATCCACTCCGATGGATGTTCCTTACGATAATTGGAATCTTTCGATTTTGAATACTCCGAAATACAAGAGTTACTTTTTAAAAGTTCTTGCAACTATTTTTAAAAATTACAAGAACACCCCCTATGTTTTTGGATACAACACGCCGGGGAGGGGCCTTGATTGCTCCTCTTTTACTATGAGAGTTTATAGAAAATTGGGGATAAGGCTTCCCCGCACGGCCCGAGGACAGTTTAATGTTGGTTTTTCTGTGAAAAGAAAAGAATTGAAAGTTGGAGATCTTGTTTTTTTCAGAACATACGCAAGGTTTCCTTCCCATGTAGGTATCTATATAGGGAATGAAAAATTTGTTCACTTTTCATCGATGTATCATGGCCTTGCAATTTCATCACTGAATAATAATTATTTCAGAAGGAGATACATAGGAGCAAAAAGGGTTCTAACAGAGAAAAAAATAAGAGAGGTTGTGGCAAAATTGAAGTAGAAGTATAATAAATAATAACAAATAATAAAAACAGACAGCAGGAGGTATGTGATGAACACAAGACAGTTTTTAAAAGTGTCCGTAGTAACAGTTGTTTCTTCAATCTCTTTTGTTTTACCATCTAACGCGAAAGTTAGAGTTACGCCCGATGATTACAAAGTAGCTATTTCTTTGCAGAGAGTTATTGAGTCTGTTGCAGAGAAAGTCAGACCTGCGGTTGTAGATATTACTTCGGTAACTACGGTTAAGTTTAACCATCCTGCTATTCCGCCGGAGTTTAGAGATTTTTTTAGGGAGTTTGGTTTTCAAATGCCTAATCTTCCTAATGCTCCTAAAGAGTTTGAGAAAAAATCTCTTGGTTCCGGGTTTATAGTTAAGGTGAAAAGCGGCTGGGCTTACATTCTTACGAACAACCATGTTGTTGATAAAGCTAAAAAGATTAAAGTAAAGCTTTATGGAGGAAATGTTTACACTGCAAAGCTGGTTGGAAAGGATTCTAAAACTGATGTGGCTCTTATAAAGATAAAAGTTGGCAACAAAGAAGTTCCTACCGTTGAGTTGGGGAATTCGGACAAAATAAAGATAGGGGAACTTGTTGTAGCGATAGGTAATCCGTATAGACTTGACGGTTCTGTAACGCATGGTATTATCTCTGCAAAAGGAAGGCACGGGTTAGGGCTTAATCCGATAGAAAATTTTGTTCAGACAGATGCTGCCATTAATCCCGGTAATAGTGGAGGGCCTCTCTGCGATATTTATGGGAGAGTTATAGGTATAAATACGGCAATAGTTAGGAATGCGCAAGGGCTTGGTTTTGCTGTTCCTATTAATATTGCAAGAAAAGTTATGAATGATCTATTAAAGTATGGGAAAGTAATAAGAGGATGGCTCGGTGTATATATTGAAGATGTCTCCTCCGATGTCGCTTCGAAATTTGGTATAAAATCCGGAGTTGTAGTTACTAAAGTTATGAAGGGGAGTCCTGCGGATAAAGCAGGTTTAAGAAGCGGCGATATTATTGTTTCCTATAATGGAGAACCCCTTAAAGGTGTTTCGGATTTACAACTGAAAGTTACCAACACAAAGCCCGGTGAAAAAGTACAGTTTGGTATTATAAGGGATGGGAAACGAAAAACACTTATCGCTAAAATAGGCCAGATGCCTCATGATAAAGTTGCTATAAGTGCTCTTTCCACTTTTGGTCTTTCGGTTCAGAAATTAACGCCTGAATTGAAAAATAAATTTGGTGTTCCGAAAAATATTACGGGACTTGTTGTTACCGATGTTAAGCCCGGTTCTCTTGCAGATGATGCGGGGCTTAAAGTGGGGGATATTATTATAAGTGCCGGTACGGAACCTCAGAATCTCACGCCTGTTGGAAATATTGATAAGTTCTCTAAACTTGTAAAGAAATCCAAAGATAAAGGGGTTCTTCTGAGAGTTTATAGGAACGGATTTTCATTCTTTGTAGTTTTAAAAGCCGAACAGTAATAAAGGGGCGTTTTTACCCCTATTTA
>JALSLT010000049.1 GCA_026988135.1 Desulfurobacterium sp. | reverse complement strand
AAAATAAAATCTTCAGATTTCACTTGTGGCAACCCCTTCCTCCTTTTTCAAATACTCCTTTGCACACATGTTCGCAAGTTTTCTAACCCTACCTATATAAGAAGCTCTCTCCGCAACGGAAATAGCACCTCTTGCATCAAGAACATTAAAAGTGTGAGAACATTTTAAACAGAAATCATAAGCCGGAAGGACAAGCCCCTTTTCTACAAGACGTCTTGACTCCTCTTCATACTTTGAAAAAAGAGCAAACAACATATCCACATCCGCTTCTTCAAAATTATAAACAGACCATTGATATTCGGATTTTTTATAAAGATCCCCGTATTTTACCCCCGGCGTCCATTCAATATCGAAAACATTATCAACATCTTGTATATACATAGCTATTCTTTCAAGACCGTAAGTAATTTCCACGGAAATAGGATTAAGAGTTATTCCTCCGGCCTGCTGAAAGTATGTAAATTGAGTTATCTCCATACCATCAAGCCAAACTTCCCAGCCAAGACCCCACGCACCGAGAGTCGGAGACTCCCAGTCATCTTCAACAAATCTTATATCGTGTTTATAAGGGTCTATACCAAGAGCTTCAAGACTACCCAAATAAAGCTCCTGACTGTTTTCTGGAGAAGGCTTCAAAATAACCTGAAATTGAAAATAACGTTGAAGCCTATTCGGATTATTCCCATACCTTCCGTCTGCAGGCCTTCTACATGGCTGAACATAAGCAACATTCCACGGCCTGGAATCAAGAACTTTTAAGAAAGTAAACGGGTGCATGGTTCCGGCGCCCTGTTCCACATCATAGCCTCTTCCTATGACACACCCTTTTTTAGACCAGTAAGTTTCAAGTGTGAAAATTATCTCCTGAAAAGTCACCTTTTATCTCCGGATGAAAGAAAATTTCCGCTAATTTTAAAATCCTTTTTCTTGCCAGTCAAATATTAAGCATTCTTATTTTATCATTATATGGATAATCAAAGGAGAATTTTGGAATAGAAAAACGGCGGCAAGAAAGCCGCCGGAAAATTAAAATTTCTCAATCTCTTCTCTAACAAGACTTCCCATCTCTTCCGTCGAAACAACTTTACATCCGTCAGAACAGATATCTTTTGTTCTATATCCTTTGGCAAGAACAGCTTTAACAGCCTTATCGATAACTTCCTCAACCTCGGGCATATTGAAAGAATATGTAAACATCATGGCAGCCGAATTTATAGTAGCAATAGGATTTGCAATATTTTGCCCGGCTATATCGGGAGCAGAACCGTGAATCGGTTCATAAAGGCCTATATCTCCTCCTATGCTTGCGGAAGGTAGCATCCCCAAAGAACCTGTAAGCATAGCACAAGCATCCGAAAGAATATCACCGAACATATTGGTAGTTACAACAACATCAAACTGCTTCGGCCATCTGATTATCTGCATTGCAGCATTATCTACGTACATATGGCTAAGCTCAACGTCCTCAAAATCTTTATGAACTCTTTCGACAACCTCTCTCCACAAAACAGTAGCTTCAAGAACATTTGCTTTATCAACGCTTGTTACCTTTTTATTCCTCTTTCTCGCAACATCAAAAGCAACTTTTGCTATTCTCTCAACTTCATGTTCCTTATATCTCAATGTATTTATCCCTACTCTCTCATCCCCGTCAACAAAAACCCCGTTTGGAATTCCAAAATAGATACCACTGTTAAGCTCTCTCACAACCATTATATCTACACCTTTAACTATTTCAGGCTTGAGAGAAGAGGCATCTATAAGCTCATTGTAAAGCTTTGCAGGCCTTAAATTAGCAAAAGTATTCAAAAGTTTTCTCAAACCGAGAAGAGCTCTCTCGGGCCTTATTGAAAACTCAAGGTCATCCCATTTCGGACCGCCAACAGCACCAAGAAGCACAGCTTCCGAAGAAAGCACAACATCTTTTGTCTCCTCGGGAAAAGGGACACCGGTTTCATCAATGGCGGCACCACCTATTAACGCTTCTTTGTAATCAATTTTGAAGCCAAACTTACCGGCAACAGCATCCATAACCTTTATAGCCTGCTCTATAATTTCCGGACCGATACCATCTCCGGGCAAAACTGCAACTGTTATCTCTCTCAAGACAACCTCCTATCTATTTTCTTTTAATCTCTTTTTTGCATACTCCATAAGTCCTCCAACATCTATTATCTCTCTTATTTCCGGAGGGATAGGTGTAGCCTGAAACTCCCTGTTTTTAGTAACATTTTTAATAACACCTGTAATGGGATTAACCTCAACAATATCTCCCTCTTCTATTCCCTCTACCGCCTCAGGTGATTCAAAAATCGGAAGACCTATGTTTATGCAGTTCCTGTAAAAAATCCTTGCAAAAGATTTTGCAATTACAGCAGAAACTCCCGCCGCTTTAATCGCTATCGGGGCATGTTCTCTTGATGAACCGCACCCAAAGTTCTTCCCTGCAACAATTAAATCGCCATTCTGCACTTTAGAAGGAAACTCAGGGTCAGCATCCTCCATACAGTGTTTTGCAAGTTCTGCAGGGTCAGAAGTGTTTAGATACCTTGCAGGAATTATCTCATCAGTATTAATATCATCACCAAACTTAAAGGCTTTACCTTTACAAATCTCTTCTGACATTTCAATCCTCCTTGAAATTATTAAATCACAATATAAATCAACGGAAATTTTAACAAACGTTACAATTGCAGAAGAATATATGGTTTTTATCTGCTATTTTCCAGATAAAACTCCTCTTTGGCAGTAACATCTGATATAAATTAAAATTTACAGTGAAAGTTTAGAATCCTGGAGAAAACGATGAAACTGAAAACAAAGTTTATAGCTCTTCTTACGATAATGGGACTCTTCGGATTCCTCGCCGCAGCTACAGGAATCATCGGAATGAGAATACGGGAGAGAATAGATAACACCATAGAAGTGGTTAGTGCAGAAAAGTACATTCTTGAAAAAACTCTCAGAAACTACACCTTTTTGAAAAACGGTATCACCGGAAAAGTTGAAAGGGAGTTCAAGCAAAACATAAACGAATTTGAAATAAACTTAAAATCTCTACAAAACGGGGGGTTTGTTTTAGTTCCAGATGAATCGGAAAAACGCATACTTTTCCGAACTTATGAAATCAAAGCCATCGGCAAAGACAAAGAATATTCCTTGAAATTAAATAAAGTGGAGAAACAATGGGAGCAGTTTCGTCAGTTAATGAAGAAAGAAGTATCTCCGGAAATTCTAAATAAGAAAAGTATGGAGATAAAGGGAGTTTTAAATCAATTATTATCCGAACTTAGAGAAAGTAGTGAAAGATACCTTTTTTACTATCTTCAGATAGGATTCATATTTGCAGGCACCGCCGTATATCTTCTCATAGCACTAATGCTCTTTAACGTTTCAAAAAAGATAGAAAAACTTTCCCGTGCAATATCAAGCATCCCCACGGGAAAATTCTGCAAACTGCCAAAACTTTCGGACAAATATAAAACGAATGATGAAATAGGAAAAGCATTTATTGCAGCAGAGGAAACATCTCAATTGATATTCTCTCTTCTGGGAAGAATAAAAACGATGCTTCAAAACTTTCGAGCTGGGAAAATCTCAAAAGTGCAAACGGATGACCTTGAAGGAAAATGGAAAGAGATAGGAGAACTACTAAACACAATTTCGGAAAAGTGGGCCGAAGGAGCTCACACAACCTTAAGGTGGATAGAGTGCTTCAAGGAACTCAAAAATTGCGAAACCTGCGAAAGGAGACATATCTGTATCATCCCAGCAGATAACCAAGGAATATATAAGGAAATATACGGCACTTTAAGAAAACTGAAAGATGAAACAATGGTAGCAGCAAACGAGATAGACAAATTCCGAAGTGAAACGGCAAAAGCCATAAGAAATGGAAAAACTTTTATCCCATACAGAATAGACTACTCGAAAATACCCGATTTCCTTCACCAAATCGCAAAATCTCTGGAAAGCATGGCTATTTCTCTTCTTAATGCTCTATCCAGTCAAAAAATTTTCCTTGCTACCATCTCTCACGATATAAGAACGCCCCTTAACGGAATTATCGGATTTTTAGGTCTTTTAAATAACTCCGAAACTCTTTCCCCAAAAGACAGAGAATATGTAGAACTCGCTCTCTCAAGTGCAAAACAGCTTTTAAGCCTTGTAAACGACATCCTTGACGTTGCAAAAATACAGGCGGAACAGATAGAACTTTACACAGAACCTATAGACATTATCAAAGTTGTCAAAGATACTGCTTTCGCCCTTTCTTCCAATTTAAAAGACGAAATAACTTTAAAATTTAACTTCCCTGAAAAAGAACTCTGGGTAGAGGGAGATGAAAAAAGAATCAAACAGATATTCTTCAATCTTTTATCGAACGCCTCAAAATTTACCGAAAAAGGGTTCATAGAAGTTGGCATTAAAAAAATCAAAGATGAAGGTGAATCTTATAAGCTCCTTTTCTATGTAAAAGATACCGGAATAGGCGTCCCTTACGAAAAACAGCCTCTGCTTTTCAAGCCGTTCTCTCAGGTTAAAAACAAAAACACAAAGAAAATGGAAGGTACGGGGCTCGGACTATTCATAACGAAAAAACTTGCCAACATCATGGGCGGTGATGCTTGGATTGACAGTATCCCGGGAAAAGGTTCGACATTCTATATCCTTTTCACACTTAAAAAAGCCAAAGCTCAAGCACAGCAAAAAGCATTATCGGATATGGAATGTGAAAACATAGATAAAAACTTAAAGGTTCTCATAGCGGAAGACATAATAGTAAACCAGATTTTCATAAGAGAACTACTAAGAAAAAAATTCAGTATCGAAAACATCCTGATAGTAGACAACGGCAAAAAAGCGGTGGACGTAGTTGAAAAAGAAGAATTTGACCTTGTCCTTATGGACCTAAAAATGCCTGTCATGGACGGACTAACGGCCATAAAAGAGATAAGAGGAAAAGGCAACAATACCCCTATATTTATGCTTACGGCTGATGCTTTTAGAGATTCTGAAGAAAAAGCCATAAAAGCGGGAGCAGACGGTTATCTGGTAAAACCGGTTGACTTCGCTCAATTATGCAAAGCCTTATCTTATGCCTCAAAGCTAAAAAATGCCGATTTTAAAAAGAGAAAAGATAACACAAAATGACAAACATCGACTATCTTTAAAACTCATAGGCACAAAATCATGGAGACAGCATGGAAAAGACCGGAATATGCATAGGACAATCAACCACAAAAGAAGTTACTTTCCTAAGTAGCGGTAACGTTCGGTTGGGAGACTATGTTGAACTGAAGTACGGTGAACATAAAACCCTCGGATTCGTTAAGGAAATAACATGCATAAACAGAGCCGTTAACGAAAATTATGAATTTAAAGACCTGGACAAGCTAAAAAATTTATCGGAAGGGTTCAATTCCTATATAGGAAAAATAACGTTATTAGGCGATGTTGATAAAAAGATGTTTATTCCAAGAACTCCTCCACCACCGGGAACAGATGTATTCCCGGCATCGAAAAAAAGCCTGGAAGAAGTTTTTGGAAAAGATGACGGAAAAAAATTAAAACTCGGAACACTCCTAACAAGACCCGACGTCAATGTCTATATCGACATAGACCAGATAGTTAGCCGGCACCTTGCAGTACTTGCAATCACAGGAGGAGGAAAATCAAACACCGTTTCGGTTGCCATAGAGGGAATCCTTAAAAAGCATGGAACAATTCTGGTTTTTGATATGCACGGAGAGTATCTCAATTTTGAATTTAAAAGAAACGGAAAAAGTGTCGTCAAAAGATTAGAACTAAAACTTAACCCTATAAACCTTAGCTATAAAGAATTTAGACAATTTGCAAACGTTGATGACAACGCATTCATTCAGGACAAATACCTTAAACGTGCATTCAGAACTACCGCGGAAGAGATAGCAAACGGAATAGCCTCGACAAATAGTTTTTGGGAAAGACTATTATCAGAACTTGAAGTTTTTAAAGAAAAAGCAGTTGAAGATCCCGATATAAGAGATGAAAAACGCTCCATAGTCGGAGTTATAAACAAAGTTGAAGATGCAAAAGAATCCTACCAGGAACTATTTGACCTATTCCAAAAACCGATAGTCAAACAGATAGACCCCGGAATGCTTAACGTAATAGACCTATCACAAGTAGATGAAAAAGTTGCGGATATTATTGTCAGCCATGTATTGAGAAATCTACTCGAAAAAAGAAAAAAATTCATACACGGACACAAAGAAGGACTTAAATTTCCGATACTAACAATATTGGAAGAAGCCCACATACTAGCCTCCTCCACCATAAACACAAAATCAAAATATTGGATATCGAGAATCGCACGAGAAGGCAGAAAATTCGGACTGGGACTTTGCCTTGTAAGTCAACGGCCAAAATCACTCGATTCCAATACACTTTCCCAGGCTAACAACATGATAATACTTAAACTTGTAGAGCCCGGGGACCAACGCCATGTTCAGCAAGCAGCTGAATCATTAAGTAGTGAACTTGTCGAACAGCTCCCCTCACTAAATATCGGAGAAGCTCTCGTAATGGGAAAAATGATAGGCGTTCCCGCTCTTGTAAAAATAGATTTTGCAAAAAGCAAAAAATCTGGAACCGACAGAAGCGCAGTTAAAGAATGGCAGGAAATTGCAAAAAAGAGTAAAGAAATAGAAGAAGAGATGAATTACCTTATGAACTTTGACGATGAATGAATCCGATATAAGGAGACCAATAGATGTTTTTTACGAAAAAAGACAAAGTCGCTTTCATCTCAATTTTAGTTAACCTACTACTATTTACCATAAAACTTATAGCCGGACTTCTATCAGGAGCGACAACTCTAATAGCCGATGCGATCCACTCCCTATCAGACCTTGCCGCAGCAATATCCGTTTATGCTGGAATCAAAATAGCCAACAAAAAGAACTCGAAGTTTCCATACGGACTTTATAAAGTTGAAAACCTTGTAGCAATCATAAGTGCATTTGCCATATTCCTTGCCGGATACGAAATATTAAGATACACCATATTTTCACATGAAACAAAGAAAATAACAAATCTCTCAATGGCAATAACCGCCATAATTCTATCCATAATAATCACATTTCTGTTTTCCGGATATGAAAGAAAAAAAGGAAAAGAATTAAACTCCCCAAGCTTAATAGCAGATGCAGAACACATAAAAACAGATACGTTAAGCTCTATAGTCGTTTTGTTCGGCATATTTGCGAACTATTTTGGTTTTCCATTCCTTGAAAAATTAGCAACTCTAATCATCGTTCTATTTATTTTTCACTCCGGATTCGAAATTCTCTCAGACTCCTTAAAGGTACTCTTGGATGCCTCAATAGACAATGAAACTCTCCAAAAAATAAAAGAGATAATTCTTTCTTTTCCAACAGTAATAAAAATCAACTCTTTAAAAGGTCGAAATTCGGGGAGTTATATATTTATCGAATCGGAAATAGCTGTCGATTCCGACTCCCTGGAAAAAGTCCATCATATAATAGATGAGATAGAGGAAAAGATAAAAGATGAAGTCCCGTTTGTAGAAAAAGTGATAATCCATCCGGAACCTTATGAATCGACAAAGAAAGTAATTGCAATACCTCTTGATAAAGAAAACTGTATAAGTAAAAAATTTTGTGAATGTAACTACATTTTCATAGGAAAAACGGATGAAAAAAAGAACCTCGTAGAAGAAGCTAAAATTTACCCGAACCCTGTTAAATATATTAAAAAAAGCAGAGGTGTTGAACTTGTAGAATTTTTAAAATCAAAAAAGGTATCATGCATTGCTCTTCTATCCCCTCCAACACACAAAGGCGTTCTATATGCTATGGCCGAAAACAGAATAAAAGTCGCCCTGATAGATAAGCCATACAATCCGTATCGGATTTTGGAACTTGCCATAGAAAGAAAACTTCGGTATGAAAACGCTCTCAACCTTCTAAAAAATTTCGAAAAAGGAGCAGAAAGTGAAAGCAAATGACATAATGGAAAGGGATAAGGTCTTTAGCCACTTGAACGTTGCCGTATTTGTCGATATGCAAAACCTATATTACGGAGCAAAAAACTCTCTGAAAAAGAAAATAGATTTCAAAAGACTTTTGGAAATAGCCGTAAGAGGAAGAAAACTTTTCAGAGCCATAGCATACCTTGTTGACCTTGATAATGTAAACCAAGGAAGTTTTCTCTATGTCCTAAAAAGTTTGGGATACGAAATCAAACTTAAACAACCTAAAAAATTTTACAGTTGGGATAAAGTGGAATACAAAGCAGACTGGGATATGGGAATTGCAATAGATGCAATAGCTATGGCAGAATCGGGAAAAATAGACGTAGCTGTTATCATGAGTGGTGACGGCGATTTTGTTGACCTGGTTAATTTTCTGAAAGCAAAAGGGATAAAAGTAGAGGTTATCTCCTTTAAAGCAATAACAGCCAAAGAAATTATACCGGCAGCAAACGAATACATAGATTTAATAGAAGTTTCGGAATTTATAGTTCTGGAGGAGGGCGACCATGAAAATTAAAATATTTCCTTCGGGAATGCTCACCGTAAATACCCTTTTGGTTTTTGATGAGATTAGCAAAGAAGGATTAGTTGTTGACCCTGCGGGAGAACTTGACGATATTCTATTAGAAGTTGACAAAAACGACTTAACTATCAAATACATTATCAACACCCACGAACACCCTGACCATACCGCTAAAAACGCATGGGCTAAACTCTCTTTTCCTCATGCAAAACTAACGATGCACCCGAAAACGGCAAAAACCATCAATCGATGGATAGAAACGGATTTTGGGAAAAGTATAGGTGCAGAATACTCTCCCGGACCTGACCTTACAATTGAAGAAGGGGATATCCTCACATTAGGAAATTCCGAATTTCACATCTATCATACACCCGGGCATTCTCCCGGAAGCATATCCCTGTACAATAAGGAAAACAACTTCGTAATAGTAGGAGATCTTATATTTAAAGGAAGTATAGGAAGGTACGATCTTCCCGGTAGCGATTATGAAACACTGAAAAGCTCCATAATAAAACTCCTTGAACAATTAAAAAAAGATACAACAATCATCCCGGGACACGGACCAAACACAACAGTTAAAGAAGAACTTATAGATAACCCTTTCATAAGAGAACTTTTAGGATGACAACAGGAACGCATATAATTGGTGGAGTTATTGTATCCCTGTTTTTTCACCTCCCTGTTATTCCTGCTGCCATAGGCTCGGTTATACCCGATATAGATATAAAAAAAGGGTTTCCAAAAGGGAAGAGAACCTTATTAAATGCCCACAGAGGTATCACTCATCATCCCCTGATTCCGATAACAATAGGAATCGGAGCTGTTTATATTGAAAACCTCCACCCTATTTTATCGTTAAATCTTCTCTCTTTCTCCGCAGGATATATGAGTCATCTCCTTTTAGATATGTTAACACCTCTTGGAATCCCTTATACAACAAAATATAACCCGCGAATATCGTTGAAATTGCTTAAAAGCGGAAAAATCGCGGAAATAATAGTTTCCTTAACACTACTTATTATTCTCGTCAAACTCCTCAAAAATGATTCTTTAAACATCAAAACGCTAATTGGCCGGAAAAACATCTCTTTTTTAAAGAATGTGCTACAATATTTTGGACTGCGAACATTTTAAAATCAGGGAGGAATAGCGTGAAATTTTTCATAGATACTGCAGATATATCCGAAATAAAGAAAGCTTCTGAACTTGGGCTTATAGATGGCGTAACCACAAATCCGACTCTAATTTCAAAAACAGGAAAACCTTTTTTGGAAGTAGCAAAAGAGATTCTTGAAGCGGTTAACGGTCCTGTGAGTCTTGAAGTTGTTAGTCTTGAATCCCAAGGAATGATTGATGAAGCTAAAATTCTTACAAAAATGGGAAACAACGTTGTAATTAAGATTCCTATGACAACTGAAGGCCTAAAAGCCGTAAAAATTCTCTCGGAAGAAGGCATCAAAACCAATGTAACACTTGTATTCTCTCCCCTCCAGGCACTTTTAGCGGCAAAAGCAGGAGCAACCTATGTATCTCCTTTTGTCGGAAGACTTGACGATATCGGACACGACGGAATGGAGGTAATATCACAAATTGCCGAAATTTACGACAATTACGGTTTTACCACTGAAATAATCGTCGCAAGCATCAGACATCCGAAACACACTCTTGAAGCTGCACTAATAGGTGCGGATATTGCTACGATACCGTTTAAAGTTATCGCCCAACTGGCAAAACATCCGCTAACAGATATAGGCATTGAAAAATTTCTTAACGATTGGACAAATGTGCCGGACAAAGATTCCATATTTAAGTAAAATTTGCAGGGAGGGGGGTGAAATGACTGAAAAAAATATATTAAAAGAGCACATAAGAGAGATAAAAGATAACTTAAAAAAAGAGGTAACAAGCCTTAGTGAACTTGAAGAAACAGCGGCAATTATGGCAAAAACGTTAAGAATGTATGAAGAACTTATAGATATATCAACTCTGGTACAAAAAGAAAAGCTTATACAGTACAAACTAAATAGGTTATTAAAAAGAATGGTTTTTGACAAAGGGAGAACTATTCTGGGAATAAGAATAGAGTTTAACTTTGGTAATTATAGAGATTTAAAAGATATTATAGTTAACTATATAGACAGCCATATAAGACCGACTGACACTCTTTTCCTGTTTGAAGACGGCTCCCTTGGCATAATATATGTTCTTAATAAAAATATCGAATCGAAAGTGAAGGTTTTAACAAGAATAGAAGAGATACTTTCGAACTTCGAGATTCAACTGGATTACAAAGTAAAATCCAACATCAAATGGGAGCTTTCATCAACGGAACTTGATACAAACGATACTATAGAGAATTTTTTTGTAAGACTGAAAGAGGGTAGAGAGTAAAAGCCTCTATCTCATGCACGAACAAACTTAACCACTTAAAATCAATAAGTTTTTCTATCATGAATATGGATATTAATATACTCACCCGATATCCTGCATTCCATCCAAAAACGGGATAAAGATAACTCAAAAACAAGCTGAATTATTACAAGTTACAATAAATACAGTGTTAAGGGTTGATTTTCAGACAAACAACATTTTATAATGGTGTATAAGAAAAAAGGGAGGTTTAACCATGAGTTCCATAATGGAAAAGAGCATGAACTGGTCACTGGGGGCTGTAGCTTTTATTACTGTCGTTATGTATGCATTCCTTCCCCTTGGAATATTCGGAAACAATATCGATTTTGAACACTTCCTGCTTCCAAAAACCATAGTTGCCCTTATTGTAGCCCTAATAAGCGTGAAACTTTACGCGAGCTTTTTTAAAGCCAGAAGGCCAGCTCCGGAAGTGTTTTATTTCGGGGTTATAACAACTATTGGAATAACAGGGCTTCTTACCTACGTTCTCCTCGATCTCGGAATGAAGCTTGTGGGTCTCTATTAAAAACAAGGGGGATTAACGCCCCCTTTATTTTTTTATTAAGTTGTAGAACTTTCGGCATCATTATAGATATCGCCAACTATCGGGCCGTTAAACCCCTTGAATTCCTTTACAGTTTCCACTCTAAATTGGGTTGATTTATACCATATCTCTTTTGGAGGTTCTTTAACAGGAGTAAGTTGCCATCCCCTCATCTCTTCATAGTAATCCCAGTTTACATATTCGTTAAAGTTGTGCAGAAGGTCTGTTATAACTAATCCCATACTAAGAAGAACTTCCTGAATCTTTCTCCACTTGTCGAGAGAGGATTCTCTTCTTGTTACTCCAAAATAACCGGCACACCTTTCAGATTTTAAAGTCGCAACACCTCTCCCAACAAAAGCCTTAATAGCTTCAACTGTTTCCGGCGGGTCACAGAAAAATGTATCGTAAGCTCCCACAATATCTTCAGGAAGCGGCTCTCTTAAATCGTGAACTCTTGCATCAATGTTAAGACTGTACTTATCAGAAACCTCTTTTATAAAGCTTATAAGTCTCTCATCTATCTCGAGAATCGTTACTTTTTCGGGAAACCCACTTAGAGCAAGGGCAACACTCATAAGGTCATCATCTCCGAGAACACAAACTTTTTTACCTCTCAAATCACCTCTATCATCAGCAAGTGCCACTCTTGCAAAAGAGTTTTCAGGAGTAACATAACCCTGATCATAGCAGTGGATAGCAGGTGGCCTATTTTTCTGAATCTCAACAAACTTCTTAAAAGCATCTTTTAATGTTTCATCAATAACAACTCCTCTACCGCTACAGCATTTACACTTATGGAAAAAAGAAGGTTGAATATTACATTTTTCAAGAAGTTCTGCTCCCTTTTTCGTAAGAAGAATTTGACTCCCTTCAAACAGAACTATACCTTCTCTACCCAAAATTTTTAATATTTCAGCAACCAGAGGAAGGGGCTCATCGGAAAAATCAACAATCTTCCAGAAATCACCACTTAGAATTATACCCTTTAAAACCTTCTCGACAGACACAGGATAAGCCGGTACATGGGTTTTCTCTTCCGCTTCCCGTGAAATTTTTCCAATAAGTTCCATTTAACACACCTCCTCTACCTATTCAGTTTTTTATTTACAAAACCTGGCATCGCAAAAGCACCGAAATGCATCTCGAGATTATAATATTCCAACGCACCATGCTCTTTTTCAAGTAAAGCAATCTTTTCCATAACTGTTTCCGGATTAACCCCTAACGGATCAAGACCATCAGAAGCAAAAGTAAAACTCCACATACCGGAAGGATAAGTAGGAATAAAAGCAAGATAAGGTCTCACAACCGAAAAAACCTTATTGAGATTAGAAAAAACCGTTTTAAAAGAAACAAATTGTGAAAATGGAGATTCGGATTGCGTTACAATAGCTCCTCCTTCTTTTAAAATCTTTTTCAAATCTTTGTAAAACTCCTCGGAAAAAAGAACAGCCGAAGGACCTACAGGATCGGAGCAATCAATAATAACAACATCATATTCACTCTCTTTTCCCTTAACAAACTCTCTTCCATCTTCAAAATGAATATTAACTCGCTCATCATAAAGACCAGAAGCAATTTTTGGAAACTCCTTTTTAGAAAGCTCCACTACCTCTCTATCTATTTCAACCATATCAATTTTTAACGGATTGTGTTTCAATAGCTCCCTCACGGTCCCTCCATCTCCGCCACCTATAACAAGCACCTTTTCGGCAGATTTCTCAATCGTAAAGAGAGGAACATGAGTTATCATCTCATGATACACAAACTCATCAATATCAGTTGTCTGAACCGCCCCGTCAAGAACAAGCATCTTTCCGAACGCTTCCGTTTCAAGGAGCAAAATCTCCTGAAAAGGAGTTTTATACCGTTTAGAGCCATTAACATCAACGGCTAACCCCGCACCATTCATCATCTCGGTAAATCTCAACATATTTAACCTCCCCAAAATTTCAAAATCATCTCTCTAACAATCTTAGCTGCAAGCATTTGAGTAATCCCCGAAGAGTCATACGGAGGAGAAACTTCAACCACATCAAAACCAACCACATTAACAGGGGGTAAATTATAGAGAATATTAAAAAATTCAACTGGATTTCCCCCACAGGGTTCCGGCGTACCTGTACCGGGAGCAAAAGCCGGGTCAAAGTAATCTATATCAACGGAAACATAAAGATAATCTCTACTTGCCAAAGCATCCGGTAATAGACAAGAAGAGATTAACTCTACTTTCTCTTCTCTTTTTATAAGATTAAACTCCTCTCTCGTACCGCTCCTTATCCCCAACTGAATAATATCACAACCAATATCAAGAACTCTTCTCATAACACAAGCATGAGAGAAAGAGGAACCGGAATAATCGTCCCTCAAATCCGCATGAGCATCAAAATGAACCACAGTCAAGCTCCCATACCGCTTTTTCAAAGAAGCTATTACAGGGTAAGAAACAGAATGCTCCCCTCCTAAAAGAACCGTTTTTCCGACACTCTTTACAAAATCTTCGACTTTCGCAATCATACCTTGAACATCAACGGGAATTTCGACATTTCCCAAATCTACATAATCAACATTTTCCAAATCTCTATCAAGAACCGGACTATAGGTCTCGAGATTTTCAGAAAAAAATCTTATACCATCCGGACCGAACCTTGTCCCCGGCCTAAAACAAGTTGTCCCGTCAAAAGGAACACCGAAAATCCCTATATCTCCGCTACATTTTGAACCTAAGAAAACCATCTTTTCTCCTTATGGTAAAATTAGTTATAAAATTTCCTGGGAAAACTATAAGATGGATTATAAAATAAGGGGAACTAACATCCTTGGCATAGAAATTATTGTCACGCCTCAAAACTTTGATATAGAAAAACTGAAAATGTTTATTAAAGAAAAAAGCGCCATAATGAGGAAAACAAGGCTGGTAATAACTTTCGACGATGTTATACCCCAGGAAAAAGATATACAAGAACTGGCTTCATTTATAAAAGAGCGTCCAGATATTCTATTTTGCGGATTTAAAACATCCAGGAAGGAAACAAGAGAAATTAGCCTTCAGATGGGATTTCCCTGCGATATATCTAATCTCGAACTTGAAAAAACAACGGAAAGAGCATCAAACGAGGAAATAAAGTTTATTAAAAAGACCGTCCGATCAGGAGAAAAAGTAAGCTCTTCAGGAGATATAGCTATTTTAGGAGATATTAATCCCGGGGCCGAAGTAGAAGCCGGTGGAAATATCTATATATTCGGAAGCTTAAGGGGTCTTGCAAAAGCAGGCATAGGAAAAAGAGAATGCGAAGTAAGAGCACTATTTGTCCAAACCCCGAGAATAGAGATCTGCGGACAGGAAAAAATCTTTGAAAGAGAAGAAAGATTCCATAACTTCAGGCTTATATTTAAAAATGGTAAAATTAGAATTAACAGCACAGAGAGGACATAAAAATGAAGGATAAGGTTTTTTGCGTAACTTCCGGAAAAGGTGGCGTCGGAAAAAGCACAATCACGGGAAACATCGCAACGGCTTTGGCAATGCAAGGATACAAAGTTGTAGCTATTGATGCGGATATTGGCCTAAGAAACCTTGACCTTGTCCTTGGCCTCGAAAACAGAATTGTGTACGATATCGTTCATGTTATAGAAGGAACTTGTCCACCGGAAAAAGCTTTAGTAAAAGATAAAAAAACTAAAAATCTTTTCCTTCTCCCGGCAGCACAAACAAAAGATAAAAGTGCGGTAAAACCTGAAAACATGATAGCTATTGTGGAATCTTTAAGAGAAAAATTTGACTTTATGTTTATAGACTCTCCTGCAGGAATAGAAGACGGATTCAAAACAGCAGTGGCAGCCGCAGATGGTGTTCTTGTGGTAACAAATCCTGAAATGGCTTCCATAAGAGATGCAGATAGGGTTACTGGTCTCTGTGAAGCTATGGGAAAACCGGAACCAAAACTTATAGTAAATAGACTTGACCCGGTAAAAGTTAAAAGAGGAGATATGCTTGATGTTGACGATGTTATGCAAATCCTTGGGCTTGAATTGATAGGAATTGTTCCCGAAGATAAAAGCATGGTCGCATATATAAACCGTGGTCAGCCAGCTGTTCTTGAAAAAGATTCACTTGCAGGAAAAGCTTTAAGAAATATTGCCGACAGGTTACTTGGAAAGGATGTTCCGTTTATGAAACTTGATAGCGAAAATGGCTTTCTGTCAAAATTTAAAAAACTGTTCGGTGGGAGCTAAAAATGGGATTCTGGCCTTTTAGTAGAAAACCAAGCAAAGATGTAGCAAAACAAAGACTTCAGGTGATTTTAAAATATGATAGAGCGGGGTTACCCCCTAATTCGGTAGAAGCACTTAAAAACGCTATACTTAATGCCTTAAAGGATTTCCCTTTCGTTGACGTAAGCGGAGTAAAAATAAACTTCCCACAAAACGAAAGAGAGGAAAAAATAGAGCTGGAGATACCGGTTAAAGCAGATAAATAAGATTCATATATTTTTCTGAAAGTTCAATCGTAATTTTCATCTATCTTGGTTTTTATCTTGGTTTTCATGTTTTTATGGATTAAATTATATAATGAATTATGTTTTAATAAATTTTAATGGGGGAGTAAAATGAGAAAACATCTGAAAATTTTAACAGCTATTGCAGCTTTCTCTTTTGCGATAGCAGGTTGCGGTGGTGGAAGTAGCGATACAACAGCAACCGACACAACGACAGACGGTACAACAGCGACCGACACAACGGCAGTGGTTGTGCGCTACCTTCCATTTATATCGTGAGATAGTAACGGAACGGGCTCTCTTTATATGGTTAATGCCACCGATGCAACAGATGTTGTAACTCTATCCAATAATACAGCAGCTTACACAACTGTCTCTGGAGGTTCCTTCTCAACTTCAACCATGACAGCAACAGGATTCTCCAGTAAATTTATCGTATATATAGAAGACGGGAAGATATTTAAAACAGATCTTTTAACAGGAAATACGATACAGGTCTCCTCTATAACAGATGCAACAAATATTGGAGAAAGTATAATTGCCATAAACAGTGAACCCGGATATATTGAAGCATCTTTTGAAAACGGTACAAAAAAAGCGATAGTCCCACTTAATCTACCAGCAGATCAATCTCCTACCGAAGTACCGGGAAGGTTAATAACAGAAATCAGGGACTTTAAAGATAATGGAAGACTTATAGGCTTCCTTTTCTTAAACGGAACTGCTATAGAAAGATGTGATATCGGAGCGGTAGGTGTTCTCCAATCACAACAGCAATATCTGTTTCCAACATTAACGAAATAGGTGCTGATTTTTCAAACAGTAATATTTACTTCCTTGTTGATACGGATAGTTCCAGTGATAAAGATGCCGTGACCGTTTTTTATCCAT